>NZ_PNDU01000723.1:0-370 GCF_005886635.1 Pseudoalteromonas sp. S558
CTGGATCTGCCGGCACACGTCGCCGATCCGCGTCGACCGCTGGTTCCGCCGGCTGCAGCTCGTTTCGGCGGGCCTCTATAGCCTGGGCCATGGCGGCAACGACGCGCAGAAGACCATCGGCCTGATCTGGATGCTGCTGATCGCGGCCGGCATGGTCGGCGTCGGCGACAAGGCGCCGCCGACCTGGGTCAGCTTCGCCTCCTACGGCGCCATCGGCAGGGGCACGATGTTCGGCGGCTGGCGCATCGTGCAGACCATGGGACAGCGCATCACCAAGCTCAAGCCTGTCGGCGGCTTCTGCGCCGAGACCGGCGGCGCGATCACACTGTTCCTGGCCACGGCCCTGGGCGTGCCGGTGTCGACCACCCAC
>NZ_PNDU01000724.1:0-354 GCF_005886635.1 Pseudoalteromonas sp. S558
GCACGAGCTTGCGCATCAGGCATTGGCGCTGCATCAGCTCAGCAACGCCTTCGGGCGTCAGCCACAGATCCTGCTGGCCCAGGGTCATGATCCAACCCGCCAGGATGGAGTAGACACACAAATTGTGCGGACCGAGATCGCGCGCCAGCGCGCGGGTGAGGCCCTGCACCGCTGACTTGGCAGTGGTGTAGCAGGGCATGTTGCCCGGACCGAGCACCCAGCTCACCGAGCCGATGTGGATGATCGCACCGCCGCCCGCCTGCCTCATGTCGGGTGCGACCGCCTGGGCACTGAAGAACTGGTGCTTGAGGTTGACCGCGATCCGCTCGTCCCAGAATTCCGGCGTGACGTCCT
>NZ_PNDU01000725.1:0-383 GCF_005886635.1 Pseudoalteromonas sp. S558
AAGCGATAAAAAATAGCGCTAAGAACAGCTGCTTTGGTTGGGATGCCGTTGTAACTGATTATATTACCTACTTATATTAAAAAATTTATTAAAGTTCAGTGACATCCGTTCCTATTTGCGCTTTAATTACTTAGTCTGGTGGAAATAATAAAAACTAGGTAATGTGTCGGTATTTGTGGCAAGGCAAGCAATCCTTAATCGTAATCAAAATGTAGCTGCATATGAACTACTGTTTCGCGATAGCCCTGAAAATTGCTTTCCTGGTGTTTCTGATGGTCAAGCAACGGCTCGCCTGATCATGGAAAACCAGCTTAACTTAGGTACTCGCCATATTACTTCGGGTAAAAAAGCGCTGATCAATATTGGTCCTGAATCATTAAAAC
>NZ_PNDU01000726.1:0-387 GCF_005886635.1 Pseudoalteromonas sp. S558
GCCAAGCAGGTAATGATATGTGGCGAAGTGGTATAAATTTACAAAGTCACACCCAAAAATACACGCTATTCTGCGGTTACTTAAAAGATTGCAAAGTATGCCCACTACAACAGCAATGTATGCGAAAGCCACCGATTAAAACGGGGCGACAAGTTCAGTTTATAAATAATGAATCACGTAAAAAGCTGAGCTATGTTGATAAGATGAAAGTAAAAATAGATAGCCCCATAGGTCGACGACAATACAGTAAGCGATTAGGCTGTATAGAGCCAGTGTTCGGGAACATTACAGTGAACAAAGGCATCAATAAATTGACCTTACGGGGGCCAGCGAATGTGAATGCGCAATGGCAATTGTATTGACTTGTTCATAATATAGAAAAGCTAC
>NZ_PNDU01000727.1:0-280 GCF_005886635.1 Pseudoalteromonas sp. S558
AGTCTGTATTTAATAATTTTATACCATTATAAGCTACAATATTCTCCCAAGTTACACTTGACTTGTGTCGTTGTAGCTAAGTGAAATCGAATGTGGCTTTGCCAAGTTATGCTTCAAACAACAATAATGGTTCAAGAGGGGGGTGTACCAGAAAACTGATTAATTTAGAATAAAAGCCATTTTTAAAAATGGCTTTTATTGGTTGGAGGTTATCGTTGTGTAAGGTCATGGTGTATTTATTCAAATATACTGGCATAGTATTTTGTTGTTGGTATTTGTA
>NZ_PNDU01000728.1:0-371 GCF_005886635.1 Pseudoalteromonas sp. S558
GGTGCATCTAAGGAAAAGGTACAAAGAGATTACAACCACTTTCATAAAGATCGCAAGCGTTTAGAGCACTTGCTTATCGCGCAGCAAAGCTTAGAGTCTTACCGCGCAGAAAGTGAAGGGAGTTCTGTTAAGGAGCTAGCAGAAGAAGAACATCATCCTACGGAAAAACTTGCTAAGTTTTTACGAGCGGCAGGCGAGCCAAAACCGACTTCATATCATGAGGCACATCACATTGTGTGTGGTAAGGGACGCTATAGACAACGTCTTACATATGCTGCGCGTTTAAGAATGCATTCGTATGGTATTGGTATTAAAGATCCAACGAATGGGGAATGGCTAAGAAACTTTGAAAAAAATAAGTCAGATGATTT
>NZ_PNDU01000729.1:0-369 GCF_005886635.1 Pseudoalteromonas sp. S558
GTAAGTGTCGAAGCCAGCTTAACTGCGAGACAGACACGAGGAGCAGGTACGAAAGTAGCGCATAGTGATCCGGTGGTTATGAATGGAAGGGCCATCGCTCAACGGATAAAAGGTACTCCGGGGATAACAGGCTGATACCGCCCAAGAGTTCATATCGACGGCGGTGTTTGGCACCTCGATGTCGGCTCATCACATCCTGGGGCTGAAGTCGGTCCCAAGGGTATGGCTGTTCGCCATTTAAAGTGGTACGCGAGCTGGGTTTAGAACGTCGTGAGACAGTTCGGTCCCTATCTGCCGTGGGCGTTTGAGAATTGAGAGGGGTTGCTCCTAGTACGAGAGGACCGGAGTGAACGAACCGCTGGTGTTCGG
>NZ_PNDU01000730.1:0-284 GCF_005886635.1 Pseudoalteromonas sp. S558
CATACTCTCAAACTGTAATTTCAATTTATCGTACCTTGTCGCTATAGCACGGAAGTGCTTTAGCCTTGCAAAGGCATTTTCAACTAAATGCCTATATTTATATAAGCACCAATCAATATCACCATTACCTGTTTTTGAGTTTTTCTTTCTAGGGATCACTGGGCTTGAGTTTCTCTCTCGAACCTTATTTCTAATGACTTCACTATCATAGCCTTTGTCCGCGATAACAAAATCGCCTTCGGGCAATAATTCAATCAGTTCATTTGCCACTTTACTATCATGAC
>NZ_PNDU01000074.1:0-3806 GCF_005886635.1 Pseudoalteromonas sp. S558
GTTAATTTTTAAGTTAGTAAAGAAGTGTAACTAAAAGCCGAGTTTAACTCGGCTTTTAGTTACTTAACCTGAACTCTGGATAATAAATCTATCTCGAGCAGCTATTTTCAGCGTTAACTGGGTTGAATTTATTTGCAACAGGCTCGCTATTGACGCGTAAAGTCGCCTTGTTTTCACTGAAAATCTCTGCCTAGAGAAAATCAATTTAAATATCTCCATGATTCAATACGTCAGTAAATCTCTTAACCAGAGCTCAGGTTAAGTATATAGGCATGCAGGGCATGCCTATAATGTGTGTTTATTCATTAAAATTGGTATGTAGCGCCCAACGTTGCAGTTGTGCCTAACCCTTTAATATTGTACCCACCGTAGGTGTATGCTTGTGCTCGAGCAGGGTAGTAATCGCTATTGAACAGGTTTTCTATCCCAAAATAACCACTCCATTGGGCGTTAACATTGTATTGCCCACTTAAGTTAAATGTGTTGTAGCTACTAACAGGGCCTTGATCGCCAGAGTATTGGCCTTGTGCATTTTTATCAAAGCGCTTTCTGTCGCCTACATATAAAAAGCTCATCGCAAGTGATAGTTTGTCATTCGTTTGCCATGTTAAATTAGCCGTCGCTTTAGGTGGACTAATTTGTCTTGCGCCTAAATATTCATCAGCTTTGCTGTTTTTGCCTTCAACGTAGCTGTAAGTGGCGCTCAATTTAAGATCTTCAGTAATCGTGTAGTTAACTAAACTTTCGTAACCCCATATTTCTTGAGGTGCGCGTACGGGTTCGTAAACCCCTGTTACTTCGTTGAACGCATTACTCGTACCAAGCTCTGAGGTACTTCTGTAAAGGGAAAATTCAAAGCGCACATCTTCAAACTGTGAGGTAAAACCAACTTCATAATTATCGATTATGGAGGCTTGTGTTTGAATAAGTGCAATATCGTTAACGGTCGCGGCGCGAAGTAAACGACCTATATCTGAAATGTCAGATCCCTGCGAGTAACTAAAAAATGGGCTAAACGCGTCAGTTAGATTGTATTTTATACCTGCGTTATACGTTGTAGCCTCGTAATTAATAGTATCACCACGTACGTTTAACGGCACCGAACACTGCGACGCGGTTCTGCATAGCTTTAATGTTTGATAATCACTTACGCTCAAATCAATGCTTTCGTTTCTTACGCCTGCTTTTATAATAATGTCGTCGTTTATTACCCATTTTGTTTGTAAAAAACCGGCAACACTTTCCATGTCCATCTCTGGGACCCAAACACGACCATCAACCAAAGGTTGCGACGTTTTATCGTTTAACGCGTCAATACCATAGATCAGCGTAGCTGCTACGTTTTCAAAATCAAACTGGCTATTAAAAGTAGCTCTTGCCCCTTGTTTGTCTGATTTAATGACAGACTGACCACCGCTATAACCTTCATCAAGATTGGCTAACGCGGTTGAGAAAAAGAATACGTTTTCTATATTTTGTTTATAGAGATCGAGAGTCATTTGTGTGTTATCAAATAACGCATAATCAACATACTTTAGCGTTATATTTTCATTACCTTCTGGTCCTTGCGGTTTACCTTGTTTTTGCAGTGCTAAAGGGACGTGTATAGCGTATGTTTTTTCCCCTATATTGCCATCGCCGGTAACATCGCCTAAATCTGTTTTTTGTTGTGAACTATAAAAGTTGTAGCTAAATTGCAACTGTTTTTCGTCATCAAAATCATAGGTTAGCTTGGTAAAATAGTTTTGCGTTTCGGAGTCAGATAAACCATATTGTAAACCTAAAATATCGCCCTTTGCATCGCGTTGTACGCCGTTTTCTTCATAGCTTGCACTTAACAGATAGCTGAGTTTGTCGAACTTTCCGTTTACGGCCGCCGATAGTCTACCGCCGCCACTTTCTGCTAATTTAACAGCGCTAAAGCGACTTGAAATACTTATTTCACCTTCCGGTTTACCATCACTACGCGCTTGTTTCGTTATGTAATTAATAATGCCACCTGAGGCCCCATTACCATAAATAGACGTTGCACCCTTTATTACTTCAATGCGCGCTATAGCACTTGCATCAAGCGTTTTTACGCCTAAAGAGCCATTACGAAGAGGGGTTGATTGCGGCACGCCATCAATCATTATTAAAGGCGCACGACCGCGTAGTGTTTGTCCTGAATTGCTTGAGCTGCCGGTATCGGGAGCAAGGCCTGGCACCATTTGCGCTAGTAAACTACCTAGTTCTGAACTTACTTTTAAATGCTGTTGTATTTGTTGTTGATTAATAACCGTAATTGAAGCGGGTACTTCGTCAATACTTTCAGCTATACGGCTACCAGACACAATGACGTGCTCTAACTGATCACCAGTGTATTCATTTTTATTACTTTCATCAGCGAACGTGTTAGCACTTATTGCAACAGCAAGAAGGCAAAGTGAAGTTTTTAACATTGAGGGATCTTAGTTGATAATAATTTCCGTAATGGTAATTATTATCAACTAATGGCGCAAGTGTTAATAAGATTTATTTCCATTTATGACGCTTTAACCAAAAATAGACACCACTTACAATAAAAAATGCGAGTGAAAGGGCGATTAATAACCACATAAATTGCACTATTGGGCCTGCAAAATCACCAATATGAAATTTATATTTAAAGTTCCATACTTGTGTTGTGAAGTTGGTTTTACTTGCGTCAAATGAGTTTAAGACTTTGCCAGTAAATGGGTTGCTCCAAACCCAACTGTAAGCGTGGCTTTCGCTAGGGTTTTGCATTCTCAGCGCTATTGCATCGTCGGTTTTTTTAGGCAAGTAAATTCTATATATTTTACCGTCTGGAAATACGTTCTCTGCATTTCTAATTGCTTCGTTATAGTTTAAAGCCGCTTTTAAAGGTGCGATTATTTTTGGTGCTTTCGGTCTTTGCTCTACGGTGTTAAAGGTTAAAAATTCTAAGACCGATTGAGTTTGTGTTTTCCAATTAAACGCCATGCCAGTAAAGGCAATAAGTACAAGCGGTATAAAAAAGTAAACGCCAAGCACGGTGTGTAATTGATACATGAGCACTCTAAATTTGGCTTTTGGTTTTATTGCTAACCGTTTAATTCTGTTTTTTGGTTTAACCCATAGGTAAAAGCCGAGTAAGGCGTTGACTAAAAGTAGCAAAGCACACACCGACATCCAATTTCTAAAGGTTTTTTCACCCTGACTGTTTTCATATAACAACCAGCGATGTAAGCCTTGAGCAAACCTGTAGATGGTATCTGTTGATCCATAGACGTTTAGTACACTTCCTGAGTAGGGATCAACACTGGCGTAGTATTTATTGGTCAGCCTAAATTGCCATGCTGAGTTTGGCGCTTGCTCAGGCATAAAAAAGGTGATTTCTTGCTTAGTTTGAGCTTGTACATTTTCTATAAGCTCACCGTAAGGCATTAAGTTTTTTTGGGGTGTTACTTGCCATTTTGCAGGCTCTATTAAGTGCTGTATGTCTTTTGCGTAAATCATAACCGCACCGGTTAAGCTCACTATGAATAAAAATAGTCCGCTAATAAGGGCAAGGCTTA
Organism: Pseudoalteromonas sp. S558; assembly: GCF_005886635.1. Classification (NCBI taxonomy): domain Bacteria; kingdom Pseudomonadati; phylum Pseudomonadota; class Gammaproteobacteria; order Alteromonadales; family Pseudoalteromonadaceae; genus Pseudoalteromonas; species Pseudoalteromonas sp. S558. The sequence goes on from NZ_PNDU01000074.1 coordinate 3,558, forward strand.
AGTGAATTCTACGTAACCAAAGTTTCAAAAAAGTATCTCATTATGAGTTAATGGCAATATTGTAAATGATAATACGAGCTGTTTTTAATTAATAGTCATGTATTTGGTTTTGCTTATTAACCTGAACTCTGGTTAAGAGATTTACTAACGTATTGAATCATGATGTTATTTAAATTTATTTTCTCTAGCCAGAGATTTTCAGTGAAAACAAGGCGAATTTACGCGTCAATAGCTGGTCTATAGCAAGTA
>NZ_PNDU01000731.1:0-379 GCF_005886635.1 Pseudoalteromonas sp. S558
AAAGGATTACTCTGGGTATTCTGGGCGATACTTTAACGTATTAAATAGCCATTCAGAATAAGGGGTATCATTACTCACAGACGGTCGGCTAAATGAAGGAACAATACCTAACTCCTGCAATGTCGCTAATAACGTTGCCCCTTTCATTGGACTGCCATTATCCGAGTGCAATGTGACTTGCGCTGGCTTTACCTGCTCTCGTCTGCAAAAATCTACCATTAAATCAGCTGCCAGTGTACTTAGCTGTGTGTCATAAACCTGCCAACCAACTATTTTTCGACTATAAATATCCATCACTAAATATAAGTATAAAAACTGACCTTTAATAGCTGTTGGCAAATAGGTAATATCCCATGTATAAATTTCTTTTACAAGGGTT
>NZ_PNDU01000732.1:0-279 GCF_005886635.1 Pseudoalteromonas sp. S558
GCTTGATGAAAATAAATTAAATGAAGCTCAAAGTATTGCTGAAAAAGCATGGGAGTTATTACCTGAGCCTAAATTTGACTGGGACGTAACTCTCAGCTTTGTTTCTGGAATTTGTGAAATGTATAAGGAGTTAGAGCTTCATAAAGAAGCTCATGCTATTTTGGATGAACTTTTTGAATTTGGAAATTTAAAGCCGTATCAAGATGGACCTATATTCTTAAGGGGAGCCATATATTTTTAGCAAGGTGAGTTAGAGTTAGCAAAAGTATGGTTTGATAC
>NZ_PNDU01000733.1:0-209 GCF_005886635.1 Pseudoalteromonas sp. S558
TTTTGGATGAACTTTTTGAATTTGGAAATTTAAAGCCGTATCAACATGGACATAGTTTCTTAAGGGGAGCCATATATTTTGAGCAAGGTGAGATAGAGTTAGCAAAAGTATGGTTTGATAAAGCGAATACAATATGTAAAGGGCGCTGCTTGGGTAGTCAGCCGTAGAAGTATAGAACTTTCTATTGTGAGTATAAATAATGGATATTC
>NZ_PNDU01000734.1:0-282 GCF_005886635.1 Pseudoalteromonas sp. S558
TGCAATTGCACCTTTCTCAACGCTTGTATTTTCACGTTGAACTACTCGAAATAAGTTCTTAATTTAAATAAATTTTAAACTTAAGAATTTAAAAAGACTTATTAAATTTGAATACGGCTTTTTTGTGAATGTAATTTAAGAACTTTATGTATGCTAAAAATAAAAAACCGCATTAATAAAATGCTCTATTTAAATATATAAACTAAACAACTAATTGTTAGTTAACCAGAACTCTGGATAATAAAAACAACCAGAATAACCCTTTGATAAATTTAACTAATT
>NZ_PNDU01000735.1:0-390 GCF_005886635.1 Pseudoalteromonas sp. S558
GGCGTGCTCGCTCAACTTGTCGAACAATGCTTTTTTGTGCTCGGCTATTAGCTGCCTTTGAATAAATAATCATCCATCTTTGCTTTATCCCCATATGCTCAACCTCTTCAATAACATATTGATAATTATCATCAATATTAACCCATTGGTTGGCTGTTATGGCTGTGCTTATAGAGGATTTTTCAAGAGAAATTGTTGAAGGTACTAGCGTGAGAAATTGAATTTTGGTTAAAAACTCAGCATTACTTTTATGATAAAGTTTACAGTCTGCCACAAGGTATTTAGGAGCTTGGCTTTTTTTGAACTCATCAACAAGCGCCTTACTTCGCGCTTTAAAAATAGCGGTGTCTGCGCTGTTACCATCCCAGTTTTTACATGCAAGCGGGATCC
>NZ_PNDU01000736.1:0-294 GCF_005886635.1 Pseudoalteromonas sp. S558
CATTTCTTCTGTATGTAAACCTTCGATATTTGGCGCCCATACTAAGTTTTCAGGACCTTTAAGCCAGTCAATTTTATATTCCTCTAAAATAGCTTTACTCTTAAGCACCCACTCTTTTTGCTTCCCACTGCCTTCTTTAAATACGATATGATGAGCATGGGCATTTTCCATTTCTTCAGGACTTGGTTTGGCAACACCATGCTCTTCTTCTAAGATTTTCCCACAGTGCAGAGAAGCTACTTTTTCAGTGTTATCAATATGCTGTTTAGCAAACTCCTCAATACTATCTCTTTG
>NZ_PNDU01000737.1:0-329 GCF_005886635.1 Pseudoalteromonas sp. S558
CACCAAAACTTAGGGTGGGTGTCTAGTTTATTCTCTAGATTATTCACCACCCTAATCGTTTGCACCTTGGTCGCCGTTAGCTGTATCGCTAGCTTCTTTATCACACGTGCTTGTATCTTTAGTGTATGTATCGCTTGTGTTTGATTGAACAGTATGACTTTGCGGGTTAACAAAGCTATCCCACTTATAGTCTATGGTTGTATCAGCTTTAGAACTGGCTAGGTTTTGCTTAATTAACTGCCCGAAGAGAATGTATTAAAAATAGAAATTATGGCTGCTTACGCCGTCGTTTTTACGGGTTATAAGCTGGTTTACGCTATAGTAATTGT
>NZ_PNDU01000738.1:0-318 GCF_005886635.1 Pseudoalteromonas sp. S558
ACTACAAGCCTGACTTATCCTGTCAAAATAAATTCATTCCTATCAATTTCGCTGAGCAAATTCTGCCTGGCACTTTTGAGTATGCCCTTTGTTATATTGTCGAAAATAAACTCGATTTATCGGGATTTGCCGCGTGGTACAACAATGACAAAACGGGCGCGGCGGCGTACCCACCCTCGGTAATGCTAAAGATTATTTTACTGGGTTATGCACATGGTTTAATTAGTAGCCGCCGAATTGCAAAGGCTTGCGAGCATAATATTTTATTTATGAGTGTGTCGGGTGATATCCAGCCACCTTACACATCTATAGAGGGTT
>NZ_PNDU01000075.1:0-8673 GCF_005886635.1 Pseudoalteromonas sp. S558
CCAAACAGTCTGCTGCAAAATAAATCACGAAAGGTCAACTCGCCCTAGTAATAACCTTTACACTTATTGTGCACGCACGATAGGTGTAAAGGGGGTTTACATACTAAACCTTCAGCAACCCCAAATAACCTCGTATATTTAATCCTAGAAAGCTATCAATGCCATTAAAATTTAAGTTTTAGTGGTTTTTTGACAGGGTTCAGACTGTTTTTTATTTTATTTAGTTATATTTTCCATCCTTTTTATTTTTTACAACCCACTGTTAAAAATAGCTTTTATTGAAAGTATTTAACATTTTTTAGAATATAAAAATACAGTAACTCATCCATTTTAACTATTGCAAATGAAAATCGTTACCATTAAGATCGCCGCACCCAAAATGAGTACCTTTAAGGATCGAACGTGTCCCAGTCACAAAGCCTGCAATTAAATGCAGTCGAGAACCAACCCCTTTTTGAGCAAAACGAATTACCCCCTCAGTTTAATTTAGAGCAGTTTATTAATTACCAAATAGCATCGCTACAAGGGTTATCGGCAGTGCAGCAGGCTATGGCTAAAGCACAAAAGCCGTTTTCTGGAGTGTCGGTAAGTACATTGGCTAAAACACTTAACGATGTTGATTTGTCAAAACCACTTGCCGATTTTCCGGCAGTGCTTGACGAGCTAAAAAGTGTTTATTTAGATCATGCTGTGTACTTTCACCACCCTCGCTATATGGCACATTTAAATTGCCCTGTTACTTATCCTGCAGTTGTGGCTGAGCATATTATTGCTGCTATTAATACCTCGGTAGATACGTGGGATCAAAGTGCAGGGGCAACGCTGATAGAGCAAAAGCTAATAGATTGGACTTGTCAAAAAGCAGATTTTCCTAGTACCGCTGATGGTGTATTTACCAGTGGTGGCACACAATCAAATTTAATGGCAATGCTTGTTGCACGTGAGGTAGCTGTTGAACGCTATGCGCCAGGGCATGAAGTAAAACTGCAAGGGTTACCAGCAATTGCATCTCGCTTTCGTATTTATTGCTCTGAGGTGGCGCACTTTAGTATTCAAAAAGCCGCTGCGTTATTAGGGCTCGGTTACGACGCGGTTGTACCCGTTGCAACCAACAGTAAAATGCAAATGGATTTAGATGCACTTAAAACAGCGGTTTCAACTAGCAAGGCGCAAGGTGAATTACCTATTGCAGTGGTGATCACCGCTGGTACTACTGATTTTGGCTCTATAGATCCCATAAACGACATTGCACTTTTGGCTAAGCAAGAGCAGCTATGGTGTCATGTAGATGGAGCGTATGGTGGCGGATTATTAGTTAGCGAAAACCACCGAAATGCTTTAAATGGCATTGAAAAGGTCGATTCAATCACAATCGATTATCATAAATCATTTATGCAGCCAGTTAGTTGCAGTGCATTTTTATTAAGCAATAAGCGCTACTTTAGCCATATTACATTATATGCCGATTACTTAAACCCGTTGGCTGAGGCTGGTAACGGCGTGCCTAATTTGGTTGATAAAAGCTTACAAACCACCCGCCGATTTGACGCATTAAAATTATGGCTTACGCTACGAACAATAGGCGAAGCGCCTCTTGGGTATGCGTTTGATAAAGTTATCGGGCTTGCGCGCCAAACGCATATTGTATTGAACGATCATCCCGATTTTGAAGTTATTAATTATCCTGAACTTAGCGCCTTGGTATTTCGCTTTGCCCCCGCTGATTTACAAACTGACCCAGACTTACTCGATGCGTTAAATTTACACGTACGCAGCACTTTTTTAAAAACCGGCGAAGCCATGATTGCTCGCACTAAAGTTGGCGGGCGTCACTACCTTAAATTTACGTTACTTAACGCTTTATGCCAGCTTAGTGATATACGTGCCGTTATTGATCAAATAAGTGATATTGCTTGGCAGGCTTATAAACAGGAGCAAGTGTAATGAATACTGAACCTTACGATTTTATTGCTATTGGCTTGGGTCCATTTAACTTATCGCTGGCTTGTTTAAGCGAACCTCTGGGCGAAGTTAAGAGTTTGTTTTTAGAACAGCGCAGTCTATTTGATTGGCACCCAGGCATGATGCTTGAAGGGGTTACATTGCAAACGCCATTTATGTCGGATTTGGTGACGCTTGCCGATCCAACGAGCAAATATAGCTTTTTAAATTACGCTAAACTTAATCATCGCCTTTACCCGTTTTACATTCGTGAGAGCTTTTTTTTATTAAGACGTGAGTACAATTTATATTGCCAATGGGTGTGTTCTCAACTTTCAAATGTGGCTTTTGAACAAACGGTTACACAAGTACAATTTTGTGAGCAAAGTAAATGCTATACGGTAACTTGCAACACACTAAATGGCGTGCAAAGTTATGTTACTCGTCACTTGGTGCTAGGAACTGGCCCTGCGCCATATATTCCTGAGTGCGCCACGGCAAGTAACTCGGCTAATGTAATGCACAGTAGTGATTTTTGTCATCGCCTTGACGAATTAAAGCAAGCAAAGCGCGTAACAGTTGTGGGTGCAGGGCAAAGTGCCGCTGAAATTTATCAAACATTATTACAGCAAGCTGTACCCAATGGATTGCAGCTAGATTGGATTGCGCGTTCACCGCGTTACTTTCCGCTTGAATACACTAAACTGACGCTGGAAATGACCTCTCCTGAGTATGTAGATTATTTTTATAATTTAAAAACCGAGCAACGTGATTGGCTTAATCAAAGCCAAAAAAATCTGTTTAAGGGCATTAACGGCGATTTAATTAACAACATTTTTGACACGCTCTACGAGCAAAGCCTAGATGGCCCAATTACAACCACCTTTAAAACTAACAGCAAGCTCAGCGGCGTGAAAAAAATAGGTGAGCGATTACTTACAGATTTTTATCATCATGAGCTTGATCAACACTTTGAAATAGAAACCGATTATTTACTTTGTGCTACTGGGTTTAAATATTCTCGACCTGCGTTTTTAGATGGTATTTCTGAGCAGCTACCAAAAGATGCACACGGGCGCTACATTGTGAGTCGTGAATATGCGGTTGATAAAGCGCAAAAGCAGATTTTTGTACAAAACGCAGAGCAACATACGCATGGTTTTGTAACGCCAGACTTAGGCATGGCGTGTTATCGAAACAGCATTATTTTACGTGAGATTCTGGGCTATGCGCCATACCAAGTAGAACAAAAAATTGCGTTTCAGTGCTTTGATTTAAGTGATGTTGATACTATTGAACAGCAAAAGAGTAATGCCGCATGAGTTTACGCATTGCCCTTATTTTGCTGACGCTTATTTCGGTTGTATGCGATACCTTGCTACTGCCGTTTTACCCGCAATTTTTTGCCAGCGAATTTGCTATACAAGACCCTTCCCTGATTGGTTTATTTGTAGCTAACTGCTGCGTAACAGTCATGCTTGCTTTACCTCTTTGGGCTAAAGTAGCTAAAAAATACCATGAGCTGGCCTTATGGCTAGTAACACAAGTTATTGCTGCCCTGCTTGGCGTGCTTTGCTATTTTGCAAACACGGCTTGGGAGTTTTGGCTTTACTACCAGTTAATGCTTGTTTTTAAAGCCAGTTATTTACTCATTTACCCTTTTGCACTGCGACTAGCGCAGCAGCGTCAGCATTTATCGATTATAGGTTTGTTTTCGGTTCTTATGCACTTTGGCGCTATTGGTGGCGCGTTAATTGGCGGCTATTTTTTAGGGTTAGGTGAGCCACGTTATGCGTTATTGCTAAGTGGTGCAGGCGATTTAATACAAGTACTTTTATGTGCCTATTTAATGGTTTCGTTAAAAATAGGTATACACCAACAGGCAATCGAATCTGAAAAACCGCGTACACGTACTCCTTACTTTATTTGGCAGTTTTGCTTTTTAAGTGTGGTGGTTTACTTTAGCGCATTTTTAATTCGGCCATTTTTTACAACCCATTGGCAAACATTAAGCGTGCAAAGTAGCCCATTTGAAAGCGCACTTGTTTATGCCATTCCTGCTTTTGCTGCGCTTTCTATGCTTATTTTTAATCACTTTAGACACCGTTTGCTATGGCCGACAATGAGCCGCAATTCTACGCTGTTGTGTGCAATGGCATTTGCAGCGCTTGGGCTTTACTTTCAGGCTCAGCAACAAGTGATGTTAGTTATTTTGGCTCGGGTTTTATATGGCATTGCGTTATTTCAAGTCATGGTGCTTTTAGAAGTAATGCTGTTTGCAAAAAGTGAGCCCGCGCATTATGGCAGTGACTTTTCTAAAGTACACATAGCGCAAAATGTTGGGGTTATTTTTGCCTCATTACTTGTGGGTGTAAGCGTAGAGCAGTTTTCTAGCACAGTGCCCTTTTACCTTGCAGCCATTGGCTTTACTGGGCTTGCATTACTTTTATTGTGGCGAGTTAAGTTTGCAGGTCGCACTGCACGTATTGCGTCTTAATTTTTCGGAGATTTTATGTATTTTTCATCATTTTCAACCACGCTTGAGCATACCGGCAAGGTAACCATACGTTTATTACAGCCAACTGATATGTCAATTATTTGTACTTGGCTTAAGCAACCTTATGCGCACTTTTGGGGTATGAATACCCAAACAGAACAGCAAATGTGTAACGCCTATCAAGACATTATTAGTAATGCTCATCATCATGCATATGTTATAGAGCAAAATAATGAGTTATTAGCGCTCGTTGAGCTATACGATCCAGCGCAAGATAGTTTAATGACAGCGGCTTACAAAGCGCAAAAACACGATGTGGGTATGCATATTTTACTCTCGCCAAATACTTCACCAAAACGCCATTTTAGTTTTGAAATGATGCAGTGCGTGCTACAGAGTATTTTTGCTAACAACGCAGCAGCGCGAGTGGTCGTAGAGCCCGATATAGCTAATAATAAAATTCATACCCTAAATAAACGCTTAGGATTTGTGCATACGCAGCACATTCAGCTTGGCAAAAAGCAAGCTTATTTAGGGTTTTGCGATAAGGCCGCTTTTGACAGGCACACCCAATTATTTTCGCAAATGCTAATACCATTAAATACCGATTATGTTAAACATTCACATTGGCAGTGGGCTAATCGGCATTTACAAAGCAAGGCATTAACAGAGCTTGTACACGAGCGCCTTTTAATAGCTGAGCAAATAAATCAAACGTGGCAAGTAAATGTTGAAGGAGGGTATTTTACCTTTAGTGGCCGCGCTATGGCGCTTAACCACATAGACATAGATGAACCAAGCTTATGTTTTTACAACTCAAATGACGAGCAAAAGCCACTTGATGTACTTCGCTTTTTTAGTATGCAAGGGCCTTTACTTGGCTTAACGGGCGAGCGTTTGGCAACGTATCTTGAGGAATTAAATGCCACACTTGCCAGTGCATGCTTTAAACGTGAAAACAATACAACCAGTGCAGATCAATTAGCGCAACAAGGTTTACAACAAATAGAATCAGCAATGAGCGAAGGCCACCCTGCTTTTATCGCTAATAATGGTCGTATTGGGTTTAGCAAAAGCGATTTTTTACGCTATGCACCAGAGGTTGGTAAGCACTTTAAAGTAATTTGGTTAGCAGCGCACAAAAGTGTGTGTACATTTGCGCATAGTAAATATTTTGCTGATTACGAGAGTCATATAAACGGTGAACTTGATTTAACTACTCGCGATCACTTTAGTGCCGCTTTAAAAAATAAAAACCTAAATTTAGACGACTATCTATTAATGCCTGCACATCCTTGGCAATGGCAAAATAAGCTAAGTGTTGTATTTGCCAACGAGCTGGCCAGTAAGCGATTAGTGTATTTAGGTGAAGGTGATGACTTGTATCAAGCGCAGCAATCTATTCGTACTTTGTATAATAGCTCGCACCCGCACAAACCTTATTTAAAAGTAGCATTATCAATTTTAAATATGGGCTTTATGCGAGGGCTTTCTCGTGCATACATGGCGGTAACGCCTCTTATTAACGATTGGGTGTTTGATAAAGTAAGTCAAGATAAACAACTGAAGGCGACTAACTTTGTCGCCCTTAGAGAGTACGCTACGTTAGGCTACGCACACCACACGTTTGAGCAAAGCGCATTGGGTGATACCGCGTATCGAAAAATGTTTGCATGCCTTTGGCGTGAAAACCCAAATCATAATCTCAACAGTGATGAACAATTAACGACTATGGCAGCCTTATTACACTTAGATAATAATGGCCAAAGTATGGTCGGGGCATGGCTAGATCAAAGTGGTTTGAGTACAAATAATTGGTTACAAGCTTACTTTAATGTGTACCTTATTCCTTTAGTTCATTGTTTTTACGCACATAAATTAGTGTTTATGCCGCATGGCGAAAACCTTATATTAAAGCTTAAAAACTCAGTGCCGGTAGGTGCTTACATGAAGGACATTGGCGAAGAAGTTGCACTGCTCAACAGTGATGAACAACTCCCTGAAGGCGTAAAACGTATTCATATTACTATGCCTAAAGAGCATGAGTTATTGAGTATTTTTACTGATGTGTTTGACTGCTTTTTTAGATATTTAGTGGCTATTTTAGTACGTGAAAAACGCATTACGGAGCGTGAATTTTGGCAATGTGTATCGCAAAGTGTTAAAGCGTATCAGCATGCAACCCCTGCGCTAAATGAGCGATTTAAAGAGTATGACTTTTTTAGTGACGAGTTTGCTCATTCATGTTTAAACCGTTTACAGCTTGGCAATAATAAGCAAATGGTTGATTTAGCAGACCCTGCCGGTAGCTTGCAGTTTGCAGGAAGTTTAAATAACCCTGTGGCGCCTTCGCTTTATGGCTAAAAACGTTACACTAGCGCACTTTTTGTTTAGCAGTAATGAGCCTGAAAATGGCCTTGTTCCTAGCTTAGCATTGGTGCGTTTATTAGCTCAACGTTGTAAGGAGCACTACCCAAGTGCTCCTGATCAATTTGTAAGTCGGCATTTATTTTTGCAGCTATGCTGGCAAAGTATTTACGCTTACACTTATTGGTTAACACAAAAGCAAAGTCCCGTTATGCCCACACACACCTTAGTGCATTTACATGGCGCGTATTGTCGGGGTTTAAGTTTTAGCCATGCATCAACTGCGAATAAAAAAATGCAATTTGCTGCGCTTATCCGCTTTTTCACGCAGGTAGGGCAATGGATTAATACCGACCTAGCGCTTAGTCAAAAAGAGCAAGGGCGATTATTGCTCGACACATTAAATAACGCTATACAGCGCGCAAATAGCTTAGCTATAGCACACACCACACATATTACTTACTGCCACAAGCAATTACATTCACTTATTTGCCAAGGATTTGATCTCACTATTTTATTTGAGCCTCTACCTTTGCGTTTAACGTGTTGTCGTTATTATTTGGCTGGATATGACAAGTGCCAAACCTGTCCAAAAAAGGATTCTAAAAATAATGAACCAACGTCTTAAAACCATCGATCTTGCCCGTGGTGCGAGCGTTTTTATAATGATCATCGTGCATACCTTGTGGATGTTCGCAACACCAGATCTGCAAGGTAGCAGTCTATTTGGTACTGTTATTCATATATTAGGAAAAGGCACTGCGTCTTTTTTAGTCGCAATGGGAATATCAATGGCGCTTTCGCGCAGGCAAGCGCCATGGCTTTTAGCAAAGCGCGGCGCTCAATTATTGTTACTTGGGTATGTTATGAACGCAGCTAAATTTTGGCTGCCTATTGAGGTGTTTAACACTATGCCTGAATCGTTTATTAATGCTTACGGATGGCAAAGCCCTTTAAATTCAGAGCAACTAAAGTTTATGTTACTAACGGGTGATATTTTACAGCTTGCCGGTGTTAGTTTACTCCTGTTTGCAGTGCTTAATATTGCGCGCTGGAAAACATATTGGATTGCCACTTTAGCTGTTGCGATTGCATTAAGTAGTGAGTTTGTTCGAGGGTCTCAATTTTCGCTTTTACCCTATGTAAGTGATTTGTTTTTTGCTAATAATTATCAAGTATACTTTCCGGTATTTCCATGGATAAGCGCCATATTAACGGGCTATGTTCTAGGGCGAATATATCAGCAAAAGGATGAGCAATACTTATACAAAGTATGTGCTTGGCTTGGTGGAGCTTTACTTATTGTTGGTGCTGCTTGGCTAGCCGTTGATTTTAAAGGTCAGTTTGGGAATTTCTTTCATTTAAACGGTGGGGGCATTAGTTATTTAATCGGTTTAAATTTATGTGCACTTGCGTTATTACAATACCTATTTGCCAATAAAAGTAGTGGACCTATTACACGTGCTCTTTTATATGCGAGCAAACATGTAACGGCTCTTTATGTTATTCAATGGGTACTTATTTGCTGGCTGATGGGGGTATTTGGTTACCATACTCTTACGCTTTGGCCAACGCTATACTTAATGGTGCTTGTGAGTTTACTTACCTTTGCAGTACATAAACTTTATTTGCAAAGCAAACGCACTACCATAAGCGTTATGCAAAAAACTAAACGCACTGCTTAAAACTGTAAAGGGGCTTTACGGGCGCTACTTTAAGCGCCCTAGGGCGTGTTGACCTTTGTGGATTGAAATTTGTTCAATCTAGGGGCGATTTAATCGTGGCGCGAGGTTTGTAACCTAGTGGGCTAAGTAAAAACCGAGCAACAAAGAGTTAATCGTCCCTAGAAAGAACCCAACGGGCAGCGC
>NZ_PNDU01000739.1:0-1410 GCF_005886635.1 Pseudoalteromonas sp. S558
TGATTTAGCCGCTTTAACAGGTTCAGACATTGAAGCACTTTATAACGAAGAGCTAGGTGCCGTAATCCAAGTAGCAAATGCTGATTTAGATGCAGTAAATGCGGTGTTTGAACAACATGGTATAGCAGCAATTAGCCACAATATTGGCACGCTTAACAGTGACGATACGATTATATTTAACCGTGGCGAAAATACGGTACTTAATCATACGCGTACTGAGCTTCGTACTATTTGGGCTGAAACAACGTATCAAATGCAAGCACGCCGTGATAACCCTGAGTGTGCTAAGCAAGAGTTTGATGCAAAATTTGATGCAAAAGATCCAGGCTTAAACGTAAAACTTAACTTTGATTTAAACGAAGATATAGCAGCGCCATACATTGCAACGGGTGCTAAACCACAAATGGCTATTTTACGTGAGCAGGGTGTTAACTCTCATTTAGAAATGGCGGCAGCGTTTAATCGCGCAGGTTTTGCAGCCGTTGATGTACACATGAGTGACATTTTAGAAGGTCGTTTAACGCTAGAGCAATTTAAAGGTTTAGTGGCCTGTGGTGGTTTCTCATACGGTGACGTACTTGGTGCGGGTGAAGGTTGGGCTAAGTCTATTTTGTTTAACGACATGGCACGCGACCAGTTCCAAAACTTCTTCCACCGTGAAGATACCTTTAGTTTAGGTGTATGTAACGGTTGCCAAATGTTATCAACGTTAAAAGAGTTAATTCCGGGTACTGAACATTGGCCGCGCTTTGTAACTAATAAATCAGAGCGTTTTGAAGCACGCTTTAGTTTAGTAGAAATACAAGAGAATCCGTCTGTGTTCTTTAACGGAATGGCTGGCTCGCGTATGCCTATAGCGGTTTCTCATGGTGAAGGTCATGCTGAGTTTGCAAACGATGCAGCCATTAAAGCAGCGCTTAATAGCGGCACTGTTGCGGTTAAGTTTGTAGATAACTACGGTAATCCTACAACGCAATACCCAGCGAATCCTAATGGTTCTCCAGAAGGTATTACCGGTATTACGTCTACTGATGGTCGCGCCACTGTAATGATGCCGCATCCAGAACGCGTATTCAGAAGCGTTGCCAATTCTTGGCATCCTGATGAGTGGATCGAGGATAGCCCGTGGATGCGTATGTTCCGTAACGCACGCAAAAACGTAGGGTAATTTAATTACTTTTATACAAGTTAGATTCATAATCTAGCTGTAAAATAAAAAAGGCTGCACTGTGCAGCCTTTTTTGATTAGTATAGTTTTAGCTAAAAGCTAAAAGCTAAAAGCACAAAGCACAAAGCATTTAAGGATAGTATGTTTAAGCGAGTTGGTTTAATTGTTGGAGCTGTATTACTAAGCATCTTGCTGCTTGGTTATGTATTTCGCTTGCCATTATTACAGTGGGTTATAGCGCC
>NZ_PNDU01000076.1:0-20435 GCF_005886635.1 Pseudoalteromonas sp. S558
GACGAATAAAACAGCTAATAAACCTGAACTCTGGATAATAAATCTATCTCTAGCAGCTATTTTCAGCGCTAACTGCGTTGAATTTACTTGCAATAGGCCAGCTATTGACGCGTAAATTCGCCTTATTTTCACTGAAAATTTCTGGCTAGAGAAAGTAAATTTAAATATCACCATGATTCAATAAGTTAGTAAATCTCTTAACCAGAGTTCAGGTTAAATACAAAAAAAGCGCCAATTGGCGCTTTTTTTATGCATAATTAAAGTATCAAAAATTAAATAAAGGCAGCCTGTAAAAACTGCTTTTTTAATCCATCCCTCTGGTAAGCAAATGCCACGCTGTAGCCATATATTGATTATATGCTTGCTCTGTTTGGCTATCGACGGCTTTAAATTCAGGTTTATGGTTCGGTGATAAACGTGTTTTATCAAGCGGATCTATTTTTTGGTATTCATAGATCGAAGATAAATCACCACGCCAAAGCTCTGTTTCAGTTCGTATTGTTTGAAAGCCAAATACAGTGCGCTCTTTTTGTGGTGCATTTAGTAATGATTGCCCCATACTATAAAACTCAGTATTTTTTGGCGCTATTAGGTTTAATAAAGTCGGTGCAATATCCATGTGGCTTGCCAGTTGATCTTTAGCAACCCAGTTTGAATTAACCCCTTTACCATAAATTACAATCGGGACATGAGTTAGCTCGTATAGATCAGGCTGGTGATGAAGGTAACGACGACCATAATGATCCCCCGTTATTATAAATAAAGCATCTGGGTATCGCTGCTCCATTTTACGAACAAACTGACCTAACATTTTGTCTGAGTACCAAAGGTGCCCCAACACATAAGGGTCTAGCAAGTCATCACCTAAGGCTTGGATTTCTTTTGGATAATCTGCCAAAGATTTAAAAGGGTAACCATATTGATCTAAATCTAGGTTAAATGGACCATGGTAGCTGCCGCTCATAATGAGATTAAAACTTTTATCGTTTGTTGTCTTATCAACTAAATCAAATAATTGCCCATCGTCAATTCCCCACACACCAGCACTGCCTTTTCCTCCAGCATCAACTGCTGAAAATACTTTATCGACACCTTGTGAAAGTGCATATTCTCCGACATTTTGCCATGATAATAAGCCACCATAGTAAAATCGGCTTTTGTAACCTAGCTGCTCTACTTGGCTAAATATTGACATTTTACTGGTTGGCTTTTGAGGTCCAATACGGCTCATATTCACACCAGCATACGCAATACCCGACATAAGGCTTGATAACGAATTCATTGTGCTACTTGCGGCAGGTAAAACATTATCTAAATAGATGCCTTTACTCGCTAAGTTACTTAGTTCGTTAGTTAAGTTAAGTGATGCATATTTTTGTTGTAACGGCCAAGCATCGTAACTTTCCATTACGATAAAAAACACCTGTGATGGAGCAGCCAATAATGGAGCATTTGTTTTTTGCTCAAAAGCGGCTAGAGGGTTTTCTATCGTTGGTAAGTTTTTTTCTAGATAAGGGTTGTGGCCATTTAAACCAAAGCTCTGTAAGTCGTTATAGTCTTTAATCGCATAAATAAAGCTTCTAAACGGGTTTATGACTAGGTTATTTACAAATGCATCGGCTGTTACTGCTGACCATTTTCTTGACGCTGGACGTGTTTCAAAAGATCCTCGTATTGCGCATATAAATAACACAACAATTAATATAATTAGTATTGTGCGCTTATAAATACAAGTAGTGAAAAGGCGATTAATAAATGTATAGTGTTTTTGATCAACCACTTTATTTATTTTAAACGTTAGCGCTAATAAAATAACTAAACTAAGAAGACTACCCCATGGTTTATATTGCTCAACAACTGTTAAAGCAATAGCCTGTTGATCGTCTTTCAACCCTTCTAGCATAAAGTAGTTAAATTGGCTGCCGTACTCTGTTATATAAGTAACACTCACAATGCATAGTAACGTGGTGACTATAAAAAATATTCTTCCCGTATACAGACGAGCCTTACTTACCCAGTGCCCTAAATGCATAGGTTGTAAAATACAGTTTAAAAGAAATGCGATGCTAAAGCATACACCGGTAGCTGCTGAATCAAATGCAAAACCCGCTTTTAACGTTGCAAAGATAGCATCTGCATCTAACTGTGCTGTTATTCTGTCTTTAAAATAGATCAAAAAGAAAACGCGAAAACTCATAAAAAGTAAAACGCCGGCAAACCATAGTGTTGCAATACGCCCACTTTCTTTTACAAACTGTAGCCAACGACTCGCAGGAGCCGTGTGAGAATCAAACAAAGGTGTGTCCTTAAATGAAATATCCTTGGGCGCGCAATTTTACTGAATAAACAAAAGCCAACAACAAAACAAATGTAATGATTTGTAATTATTCTTGCTATTGTAAAAACTGGCTTTTAAATAATTGCCATAACTCTACCTCCCAAATACAACATGATTCGATAGCCATTATTTAAATGACTTTAATTTATAGGTAGGACTGCATTTCTAAATGAGTTAGGTTTATACTCGTTAAATAATAAAAGCTTTAAGGGTAGTTAGATGGCCGACAATTTTCGCGTTATATTTGCAGGGTTAGCTGATGGCACTAACGCTAAAACAGCATGTACAAACCTAGCAGAAAAATTAAAAACCTCTGAAGAAAAAGTAACTGCTTTTTTTAAGGGTAAATCACTCTTCGCACCGAGCAATAAAGATAAAGCCTTAAAACAGGCTAAATTACTTGCTAGTTTAGGGATCCAAAGCAAACTACAAGCCGTTTCGAGTAACACCCAAAGCACTTCTGCTCTAGCAAATAATGATCGACGTGATGAACGAATTTTTGATGCCCTAGATTACATCACAAGTAGCTTAATTCGCCTTGAAGAAAAACTAGAAGAGCTAGAGCAACGTCTTCCTGAAATTGAATCAAAAACACCCGTTTCAAATAGTGAAGAATGGCAGGACGACGATCTTATGCTTGATGAAGAGCTTATTAGCCCGCCTAATGAACGCAGTAATATCGTTTTATATTCACTTATAGCAACAGTAATCACACTGCTCATAGTGTTAGCTGCATATTTAGCATTTCCTAATTTATTCTCTTTTTAATTATATTCTGGGAACGAAAATGAGCAATAAACGTTCACAGATAAGAGAATATATCCGTAAAACCCGTAATAACTTATCAAAAAGTCAACAGGGTACAGCGGCTCAGCAAGTAAACATGAATTTTATTCAATATTTAAAAGATAAAAAAACAACTAAAAAAGAGCATATTGCAATTTATTTAACTAATGACGGAGAGTTAGACACTTCATTGTTAATTAAGAGTTTATGGGATTTAAATCACCACATCTACCTCCCTGTAATACACCCCTTCAATGGCGCTAATTTACTATTTCAGCGTTATGAAAAAAACTCACCCATGAGAGCAAATCGCTATGGTATCTTGGAACCTAAGCTCAACTGCACTCAAATATGCCCGTTACCAACGCTTGATTACTTACTTATGCCACTTGTTGCATTTGATGAACAAGGTAATCGTTTGGGAATGGGGGGTGGATTTTACGATAGAACGTTGGCACGTTTACATGATCAACACTGGCAAAAACCGCAACTAATTGGCTTAGCACATGAATGCCAAAAAGTTGATGAGCTACCTATTGAATCGTGGGACGTACCACTTAAAACTATTATCACTCCAGATAAAACCTACTGCTGGTAACACGTTAACTTGTATACTAGCGACATATTTATGACTAAATGAGCACAGAGCAATGACACAAGACGAATTAAAAAAAGCTGCAGCATGGGCTGCACTCGAGTTTGTAAAAGAAAACACCATAGTTGGTGTAGGCACAGGCTCAACAGTTAATCATTTTATTGATGCATTAGGCTCAGTAAAAGACACAATTGTAGGCGCGGTATCAAGCTCAGAAGCCTCTACTGCTCGTTTAAAAGAGTTAGGTATTGAAGTGTTTGAGCTTAACAACATCGATGTTTTAGATGTATACGTTGATGGCGCAGATGAAATTAACGCCCAAAATGAAATGATCAAAGGCGGTGGTGCTGCTCTTACTCGCGAAAAAATAGTCGCGGCTGTTGCTAAACAATTTGTATGTATTGTTGATGACACTAAATTAGTAGAGACACTAGGAGATTTCCCACTTCCGGTAGAAGTTATTCCAATGGCGCGCAGCTACGTAGCACGTGAGTTGTTAAAATTGGGGGGCGATCCTGTTTACCGTCAAGGCGTAGTGACCGATAACGGTAACGTTATTTTAGATGTGTACAATTTAAATATTACCAATGCTAAACAACTTGAAGCACAAATAAATTCAATTGTTGGCGTAGTTACCAATGGCCTATTCGCAGAGCGTGGCGCTGATAAAGTAATTATCGGCACTAAAAATGGGCCTCAAATTAAATAGGATGAGGTTATGAGTAAGGTATCATTAGCAAAAGACAAAATTAAAATTCTCTTGCTTGAGGGTGTGCACCAAAGCGCAGTTGAAACGCTAAAGCGCAATGGTTATAGCAATATCGACTACGTTAAAACATCCCTACCTGAGGACGAGCTCAAAGACCGTATTAAAGATGCACACTTTGTAGGGCTTCGTTCTCGCACTCATATAAATGAAGCCGTATTAGATGCGGCTGAAAAGCTCATCGCAATTGGCTGTTTTTGTATTGGTACAAACCAAGTTGACTTAAACAGCGCACGCGAACGTGGTATTGCCGTATTTAATGCGCCATTTTCTAACACTCGCTCAGTTGCAGAGCTGGTGCTTGGTGAGATTTTATTATTATTACGTGGTATCCCACAACGTAATGCAGCAGCTCACCGTGGCGGTTGGTTAAAAACGGCCAATGGTTCGTTTGAAGCGCGTGGCAAAACATTAGGTATCATTGGCTATGGTCATATTGGTACGCAACTAGGTATCATGGCCGAAAACATTGGTATGAACGTTGATTTTTACGACATTGAAGATAAATTATCACTTGGGAACGCCACTCAAGTACATAATTTAACTCAGTTATTACAACGCTCTGATATCATTAGCTTGCACGTACCAGAAACGCCTCAAACTAAAAACCTAATTGGCACTGCTGAGCTTGCTGTTATGAAGCATGGGGCTATTTTAATTAATGCTTCTCGCGGAACTGTGGTTGATATTGACGCACTTGCAGAGGCATTAACAGAGAAAAAACTCAGTGGTGCAGCAATCGATGTATTCCCAGTTGAGCCTAAATCTAACGATGAGGAATTTGTATCGCCATTGCGTGAGTTCGACAATGTTATTTTAACGCCGCACATTGGTGGTTCAACACAAGAAGCACAAGAAAATATTGGCATTGAAGTTGCCGGTAAACTAGCTAAATACTCAGATAATGGCTCTACCATCACCGCTGTCAACTTTCCTGAAGTATCACTGCCAGAGCTTGCTAATCGTAGCCGCTTATTACACGTACACCACAATCGCCCTGGCGTATTAACACAAATTAACCAAGCTTTTGCCCAGCACGGTATTAATATTGCCGCGCAGTATTTGCAAACTGATGAAGCAATTGGTTATGTTGTTATTGATGTGGATACAGATCATTCAGAAGTTGCACTAAAAGAACTCAGTGCCGTTGAGGGAACAATTAGAGCGCGTATTTTACATTAATATTTAAAAGGGTCCTTATGGACCCTTTTAAACTACATGTACTTTCTTAAATACTTTTTGAACACGGGATCGGTTTTAGCCAATTCTTTTTGCTCAGCTAAAATATCTTTTAAAATAGCCCCCGATGTAAGTGGGTTTGCAAGTACAACCCTAAATACAACGGTTGGCTGGTTATCATATTTAGAAGGTGTTAAACGCGTACGTGATACAAACGAGCGACCTGATTCACGCTGCCTTTTTTGCATGCTGGCAGTAAAGCGATTCAATGATGCAAAAATATCTAAACGCGTTGCGGCATCCGCTTCAGCTATTGCTTGTTTTATTTTTTTAGGTACGTAGCGGTATGTTAATAAACACAACTCGGGCTCTGAAATAAGTTCGAAATCCTCGTCGGCTTTAATTAAATCAGCAAAATAGTACGCCTTTTTTATGCTTCTATCGATCAACATTTCGTAGCCTTTACGACCAATAACACGTAAGCAAGCATGCACTAACATCGCCATTCCAGGACGGCTACCTTCAAGCGTGTGACTACCTAAGTCTTTAGAGCCTTTACGCAAAATATACTCTGCGTGGTGTTCTATTGCATCAGTTGCCGCAGGGTCTTTAAATAAAACCAAACCTGCTCCCATTGGTACATACATTTGTTTGTGTGCATCAATGGTGATTGAATCAGCGCGTTCAATGCCTTTTAATAAAGGGCGATGAGTCGTTGATAAAAGTGTTGCTCCTCCCCATGCTGCATCGACATGAAAATGACAATTAATTTGTTCTGCTAAATCGGCCATTTCATTAAGGGGATCTATATTCCCTGTTTCGGTCGTACCAGCGACCCCAATAATTGCCATTACTTTAACGCCTTGCGATTCTAGCTCAAGTGCCTTTTCACGCATCGCTCCTACATCGACTTTATTATCTTCGCTGGTTTTAATGCCGATTAAATTTTCGCGACCGATACCTAATAAATCTACCGATTTACCTAACGAGTAATGTCCACGTTCTGATATTAATACCGCTAAACCTTTGTATCCGTAATGCAGCATACCAGCAATTAAGCCTTGTGCGCCTATCCCTCTAAAATCACCATCAGGCTTGAATAAGCGATTTCGTGCAATCCAAAGCGCAGTAATATTAGCAACCGTACCACCTGAGCAAAAAGCACCGAGAGAGGTCTTAGCGCTGTGCATCCATTTAGAATAAAATGAGTCTTCTTGCCCATAAGCTAAATGATGCATCATTCCAAGCACTTGGCGCTCAAGAGGTGTAAATGCTTTAGACGTTTCTATTTTTACTAGGTTTTGGTTTAGCCCCACCATCAATTTTGACAGCGGTAATAAAAAATGTGGCAAAGCCGAAGTCATGTGACCTATAAAACTGGGGGCTGCGGTATGCACTGAATGCGCAACGAGCTGCTCCATTATGTCCTGTGCATAAGCAGATACAAACGTTGGATCCTCAGGGATAACAGCCGATTGAAAGTCTTTTTCAATTTCATGCAATGGTTTTTCAATTGCCGCAATATTTTCGTTTAAGAAACCTGCTAAATTACTCGAAATTTCAAGCTCGATTTTGCTTAAAGTTGAGTCTGGCGCTTCAGGTACAGTAAATATACGCTTAAGGCTTTCTTTAGAGGCGACGGCACAACGCTTTTGATCCATCTTAATACCTAGTGTGTGTAGCTAAAACACGTGTTTATCAGAGGAAAATGCTCAATTTAGGCATTTTTTAAGCAACAGTGTTTTTGAATAATTGCGCTAACTTTACTGCAATATAACTAAAATGTCTCGTTTAAAGCCATAAAAGCGCTCAAATCCATGACAAAAAAATGATAATTTAATTAATATTTTAATCAGCCCAATAAATACCAATTATTTATTGGGCATTTACATATTTTGCGTATAATAAAACGATAATAAAAAAGGAATATCTATGCTTAAAGGAAGAGTGAAAGTAAGTTGGTTAATGGCTGGCTTTTCATTATTTTTAATCAGTTTACTTACTTACGTTTACTATACCTATCAAACGACCCGCGCTGAAATAATGCAATCGGTCGACACCCGCCTACTAAATGCTGCAACTAGCGTAAAGCATATTTTGGGCGAGGAGTACCTAAGCAGAGTTAATCGAGGTGAAGCCATTGATTTTTCTGAATATCAAACTAAGAGTAAACAGCTTTCTGAGTTTGCCCAAGCGCTCGACATCGCTTATGTTTACTCTATGATATTAAAGAACGACAAAATTTACTTTAGTGGTTCTAGCTATACACAAGACGATCTAAGCAATGGCAAAGTAACTCAGTTTTTAGATATTTACCCTGAAGCAACAGATGCAAATATTAGCGCTTTTTATTCAACCGAACCCGTATTTGAAATATCGAGCGATCAATGGGGTCATTTTAAAAGCATTTTTATTCCTTATGTTGATACAGCGAGTGGGCACACCTACCTAACCGGTGCCGACATTACAATTTATGATTTAAACCAAAAGCTTAAGGAAAGTGTATCTAAAGCAGCGGCAATGGCGAGTTTCTTCTTTTTTATCGCATTACTTGTTGCAGCTATTTATATCTATTTGCTCAAGCGTTCTTTAGCAACAGACTCAAGTACAGGCTTTGAAAATCATATTGCTCTTGAGTATTTTATTAAACAAAGTAATGCACACCATATGCAACTTGCAGTTATTTGGATCAACGAAATTGAAGATATAAATAGCTTCTATGGTACTGAGGTCGGCGATAAAGTAATGAAAAACTTACTTATTCATTTTAAACGCCGCAGCTCTTCTCGTTGTCGTGTGTACCGCTTAGCGACGAATAAGCTAGTGTTACTTGCGCCTAAGGAAATCCCTTACGATGAATTTACTGATCTTATTGAAACCTATAACTTTAATACTCCACTACTCACCGACCCATTTATTTATATTACTCTGTGCGCAGGAATAGCCAGTGGCAATAAATCGCTGCTACTCGAAAATGCTCACATAGCGGCATTACAAGCCAAACAAGGTCGTCATACCGTCGTTAATTACTCAAAAGCACTTCACGATGTAAAAGTGCAATATCAATACAATGTCGAAATGGCTAAAGAGGTTCGCGAAGCGTTTGATAACAATCGCATTGTCCCTTATTTTCAGCCTATTATTGATATAAACACTAAACGCGTAGTGCAGTATGAATGTTTAGCGCGCATGGTTACAGCAAGTGGTGAAATACTCAAGCCTGAGGCTTTTTTAAATGTAGTTACCCGTTCAAGAATGGATGGCTTATTGACCCGCACACTATTTTCACAATGTATTAGCCGCTTTAGAAAAACAGATATTTGCTGGAGCTTAAATATAACCGCGCAAGATATGCTTGATCCTAGTTTGAGTGAGTTTATAGCCGACGAATTAAAACGTTATCCACACCCGAGCAACATCACTTTGGAACTTTTGGAAACACAGGCAATTGCTAATTTTTCAGAGGTCAAAGCATTTATAGGAATGGTTAAAACCAAAGGCGTAAAAGTAATTATTGATGATTTTGGTAGCGGTTATTCGAATATTTCTAACGTGCTTAAGCTTGAAGTCGATGGCATTAAACTAGATGGCGCTTTAATAAAGCAAATAGTAAACGATAAAGATATCTATTTATTTATTGAGCACATTGCTAGCTTTGCAAATCAGTTGGGATTACAGTTAATGGCTGGATCGGTGGAAAATGCGACCATAGTGACCGCGCTGAAAAAAGCGAATGTGACGCTGATGCAAGGTGTTTACTTTGCTCACCCAGCGCCACATGTTAATTCCCAAAGTAATGAAGAATTAACAAGCTAAATTGGTCATCAAATTAGGTTAAATTAATAATAAGTCGGTGGCTTTGCTGGCCACTGGCCCAGTATTTTCGCTCAAAAGGCGTAATCGCATCATCAGATTCATAAAGCGCTACATCGCAAGAGTTACCAGTGAGTTCAAGCGCTCTAGCAAACTCTTTAACGTAAATATCCCAATTACTACGTACTTCTAGCAAACCGCCTAATTTAACTATAAACGGAAAAATAGCCGCGCCATGCCAACGTCTTCGAATATGCTTAGACTTAGGCCATGGGTTTGGATACAACAAATAATGGTGTGTAGGTTGCCAATTAGCTGCAACCGCTAAACGCCAAAAGTCATTTAAGTCTGCTTGCACTAAAATATATTGCCCGCTGTCGGTCTGTTTATATTCAACATCATGTTTATCAAGGCGGTGCGATGATTTATCAATGCCTACCACAAGTGCATCAGGATGGCGCTTAGCTAAGTTAGCTGAGCTTTCACCCACGCCACAGCACGAGTCTAAAATAAGCGGGCCATTAAAGGCCTGTACTTTAGCGTTTACTTCATCAAATGCGGCCTGAGTATGCGCTGCAATCGGTTTTTTAAACTCAGCCTCTAAGTGCTTATTTACTATTTCATCAAGCTTTTCGTGAATACCCGCTTGATTAGATACAATACTACGTGAATTTGCATCACTCATTAGTGTCTTAGCCCCACACCTTTTTTAATTAACGTAAGCGCTAATGTAAATAACGCTGTTATAAATACTAAAATAACCCCAAGCGCCACGCTTAAATCAACATCCGACACACCTAAAAAGCCGTAACGAAACGCGTTAACCATGTAAATTATAGGGTTTATTTGCGATACGTTTTGCCAAAATTCTGGCAATAGCGTAATTGAATAAAATACACCACCTAAGTAAGTTAATGGCGTTAAAATAAAGGTAGGGATAATGCTTATATCGTCAAAACTATTTGCGTAAATCGCATTAATTAAACCACCTAGTGCAAATACAGCCGAGGTTAAAATAACGGTCGCCATAATTACAAAAATATTATGGATTTGAATATCAACAAATAACAATGACACACAGGTCACTATAAAGCCCACCATTATACCGCGCGTCATACCACCGCCCATATAACCCAGTACAATAATGTAATTAGGAACTGGTGCTACTAATAGCTCTTCAATACTTTTTTGAAACTTTGTTGAATAAAAACTAGAGGCTACATTGGAATAGGAATTAGTAATAACCGACATCATTATAAGGCCTGGTACAATAAACTCCATGTAGCTAAAGCCACCCATGTCGCCAATGCGTGAGCCAATTAAGTTACCAAAAATAACAAAATATAAACTCATTGTAATTGCAGGCGGTACTAAGGTTTGCACCCAAATACGTAAAAAACGAATACATTCTTTGATCCATAAACTTTTTAAGGCTACGCCATATTTAAACATTTATTCGCCCCGCCCTTGCTCTAGTAATCCGACAAATAACTCTTCGAGTCTGTTTGCTTTATTTCGCATACTTAACACTGTATTACCTTGGTTTGTTAATGCGCTAAATACCGCATTTAAGCCCTGTGATTTAGCGACTTCGACTTCAACAGTATGATCATCCGTCATGGTAAATTTATAACCATCAAGTGTGACTGGATTTGCTGGCACTTTTAAATCTAAAATAAAGGTTTCTTTATCAAGCTTTGCAAGCAGTGCTTTAATTGTGGTGTTTTCAACAATTCGGCCACTGTCGATAATAGCAATGTTTTTACACAGTAATTCGGCTTCTTCAAGGTAATGGGTGGTTAAAATAATGGTCACGCCTTGCTCATTAATTTGGCGTAAAAAGTCCCACATTGAACGGCGTAATTCTATATCGACCCCTGCTGTTGGCTCATCAAGTATAAGCAGTTTTGGTTCGTGCATGAGTGCGCGAGCAATCATTAAGCGGCGTTTCATACCACCTGAAAGCGTACGCGCTTGTTTGTCTTTTTTCTCAAGTAAGCCAAGCTGCGCTAGGTATTTGTCGGCGCGCTTGTGGGCTTCACCGCGTGGCACACCATAATAACCAGCTTGATTAACGAGTATTTGGCTAAGCGTTTCAAATTGACTGAAGTTAAACTCTTGCGGCACTAAGCCCAAATGCGCTTTAGCTGCTTCTAAGTCAGCATCAATATCACAACCGAATACCTCTACTTTACCTTTTGTTTTATTCACCAAAGACGAAATAACACCAATAGTGGTTGATTTACCCGCTCCATTTGGACCAAGCAGCGCAAAAAAGTCGCCCTCTCGCACTTGTAAATCAACGCCTTTTATAGCCTCAACACCATTTTTATAAACCTTGGTAAGGCCTTCAATATTTAAAGCAATAGTTTGCTTATTCATTACTTACCCTCACCATAACCCCAACGTTTTGTTAGGCTATGTTCAATGTTTAAATGATCTAAAATTCTCGCCACCATAAAATCAACTAAGTCTTCAATACTTTGCGGTTTATGATAAAAGCCAGGTGCCGCAGGCATAATAGTTACCCCTAAACGAGAAAGCTTTAGCATGTTTTCTAAATGAATTTCGTTAAATGGTGTTTCGCGTGGTACTAAAATAAGCTGCCCGCGTTCTTTAATAACCACATCAGCGGCGCGCTCTAATAAGTTATCTGACGCCCCTACCGCAATTGCTGATACAGAGCCTGCACTACACGGGCATACTACCATTTTTTTAGGCGCCGCAGAGCCCGAGGCTACTGGGCTAAACCAGTTATCTTTACCATATACCTTTAACTGCTCGGGTTTGGCATTAAACAGCGCACTTAACTGTTCAGTTGCTTTATCTTCATTACCAGAGAGCTTAATGTTTGATTCTGTATCAAGCACCACTCGCGCAGCACTTGAGATAAGTACGTAAACTTGAAATTGCTGCTCAAGCAACACTTCAAGCAGCCTTAAACCATAAGGCGCACCCGATGCGCCACTAAAAGCGAGCGTAATTTTATCTTTAAATTGCACGTTATTCTCCGCTGTATTTAGCAGCTAAACCATCAACAAGGTGTTGATGAAGACCATTAAAACCGCCATTGCTCATAATTAAAATATGTTGATTAGGCTCAATATTTTCGAGCACTGTATCAATAATTGTTTGTGTACTGCTAAAGCACTGCATATCGGCTTTATCTGCTTGCTCTTTTAGCGACCAATTTAGATTCTCTGGCTCAAAAAGTAGCACGTCGTCAGCATCACGTAGTGAATCTAATAATGTATATTGGTGCACGCCCATTTTCATGGTGTTTGAGCGTGGCTCTAAAATAGCGATAATTTTTTCATCGCCTACTTTAGCGCGCAGTCCTGCTAGCGTTGTTTTAATTGCCGTTGGGTGATGCGCAAAGTCGTCATACACTTTAATATTATTTATATCAGCCTTTAGCTCCATGCGCCTTTTCGGGCTAATAAACTCCCCTAACGCATCAATACTATGGTCAATCGCAATACCCACATGACGCGCAGCAGCAATGCTCATAATCGCATTTTTAACGTTATGCTCGCCTATTGCTTGCCAGCAAACAGTGCCCTGCTTTTCGTTATTTAAAAGTACATTAAACTCACTACCATCTGCTTTTATTAATTCATAGCCCCAGTCATCCCCTAGGGTTTCGCTTTCACTCCAAAGCCCTTGTGTTATTACATCATTAAGCGCTACGTCTTGCTTTGGCCAAATTACTTTGCCACTTTGAGGTAATGTACGCATTAAGTGATGAAATTGTTTTTTTATTGCGTTTAAATCTTCAAAAATATCAGCATGATCAAATTCAAGATTGTTTAAAATAAGCGTACGCGGAAGGTAGTGTACAAACTTACTGCGTTTATCAAAAAAAGCGGTATCGTATTCATCCGCTTCGATAACGAAAAATGGCGTTTCGCCCACTTTCGCTGACACCCCAAAGTTTTGCACTATGCCACCAATTAAAAACCCAGGCTTTAAGCCCGCATATTCTAATACCCACGCTAACATACTTGCTGTGGTTGTTTTACCATGCGTACCGGCGACAGCAAGCACCCATGAGTCTTGTAATAAATTATGCTTTAGCCACTCAGGTCCTGAAGTATAAGGCAGGCTTTTATCAAGTACATATTCTACACATGGGTTACCACGGCTCATTGCATTACCAATAACCACCATATCAGGCTTTGGATCTAATTGAGATACGTCATAGCCTTGAGTTAATTCAATGCCAAGTTCTTGCAGCTGCGTGCTCATTGGTGGATAAACGTTTTGATCAGAACCTGTTACTTTATGCCCAAGTGATTTAGCAATGGCAGCAATCCCCCCCATAAACGTGCCACAAATGCCCAAAATATGTATATGCATATACTTTCCTTAAATCGTGTGACTACTTTACTGCGGTGCAAAGTTTAATGGCGCTATGATGCCAAAATTCGCGCTTAGTTACCATTGCGAGTAAGCATTTCACTCGTGCCAAAATGACCACTTAATAACAAAAAAGCCTTCTTAGTCAGAAGGCTTTTTTGTTATTCGATAATTTACTACATCGTTAAAAATATAATCAAGCCTACACCCAGTAATAAGCGATATATTACAAATGGCAGCATCCCCATTCGCTCTATGACTTTTAAAAACATAAATATACATGCATAAGCCGACAAGAACGATAGCACCACACCTAGCAATAACGTATTCCAATCAACAATATGATCGCCTAACGCAAGCTCTGCTGTGTAATATAGCCCCATCATAGAGATAATAGGAATAGCTAATAAAAATGAGAAACGTGCAGCGCTTTGTTTATTCATGCCCAGCATTAAACCTGCAGTCATTGTTATACCTGAACGTGAAGTACCTGGGATCATTGCAACAGCTTGTGCAAAACCAATAATGAGCGCTGTTTTCCAATTAAGTTGGTAAATAGTTTTAATTTGTTTACCTTTTGCATCGGCGTACCAAAGTAGTAAACCAAATACGATGGTTGTTGCAGCAATAATCCATGCGCTGCGTAAGTACAACTCGATTAAGTCTTTTAACAACAAACCTAAAACAGCAGCGGGGACAGTCCCTAAAATTATCCACCAGCCTAATTTACTGTCATCAGTAGTACCTTGCGCGCCAAATGATTTAAACCACGCACTGAGTATATCGGCCACCTCTTTACGAAAATAAATAACCACTGCGATTAAAGTACCAACATGTACCGCCACATCAAACGCGAGTCCTTGATCTTCCCAGCCTAAAATTTGTGATGGTAGAATTAAATGCGCTGAACTCGATATAGGTAAAAATTCAGTGAATCCTTGAATAAGGGCTAAAATAATTATTTCGATAATACTCATGGGTTAGAAAACTCCACCTTCCATAGTTTTTGTTGAGGGTTATTATACGCATTCCATAACTGGGCAATTGTTTGCTTGGCCACTGGATGGTAAAAATTTGGGGCCACTTCACTTAGTGGCTGCAATACAAATGCATTTTTAGTTATTTCATCACGAGGTAATTGCGCAGGGGAGTCGCTAATTACGTCATCATAAAACAGTAAATCTAAATCGAGTGTTCGTGGGCTAAACTTTTTATCGTTTGCGGTACGGCCATTATCTCGTTCTATTTTTTTTAGTAAAGTACATACGTCGGCCAAGGGCATATCAGTTGTAGCAGCAACCACTGAGTTATAAAAATTATTGCCAGCAAACCCCACCGCTTCACTTTCAAAAACAGACGAATGCACAATGTGCTCAAATTGCTGCTTAAGTGCGATTAATGCACATTGAATATAATGCGCTTTATTTATATTTGACCCAAGGCTGATATAAATCTGCGCCATTTAGTTACTTACCTTAGCGCGTGTAATTTCAACACCAACCGTTCGTGCTTGTGCTACAGCTGCGGGCTTACTCACTCTAATAGTTACTTGCGGGGTATTAAATTCAGTCAAAATAATATCTGCTAGCTGCTCCACTAGCGTTTCAAGTAATTCAACAGGCTTAGCGGTGCTGTGTTCAATGACTCGTTCACTCACCTTTGAATAATCAAGTGCTAAATTAATGTCATCATTGGCTGCTGCGGGCTTAATATCACTAAGCATTTCAATATCAAAATAAAGGCTCTGTTTACTTTCTTTTTCAAAGTCGTACACTCCAATAATGGTGTCGACGTGCAATTGAGATATAAATACCTTGTCCATTGATACTCCAAATGACAAAAACGACTGAATAGCGATATTAAGCATTAATAAAATTAATACTGCCTATGCTTTAATCAGTGTTTAAATATGTAAAAAATCCTTCTACAATAACGAAATAGCTAGATTAGCTAATAATTAAAGAAGCATAATAATTTTTTACGATAAATTTTGCCGCCAATAATAGCCCAAAAGCAATGCTAATTGCATTAAATGTGATTAGTATAATGATAAAAAAGTAAGGAAGCGTGTGTTAGCCATTTTGATGTTTGTTTTAGCTTATTTACTCGGGTCGATTTCATCGGCTATATTAGTGTCACGGCTATTCAAACTTTCTGATCCTCGTACTAACGGTTCTAACAACCCCGGCGCTACAAATGTTTACCGACTAGGCGGAACATTGCCCGCATGCCTTGTTTTGGTTTTTGATATTTTAAAAGGCACTATTCCGGTTTGGGGGGCTTACTTTTTAGAGCTGGAACCTTTAGCGCTTGGGTTAGTCGCCGTAGGCGCTTGTTTAGGACATATGTACCCTGTATTTTTTAGCTTTAAGGGCGGTAAAGCTGTAGCAACTGCGTTCGGTTCATTATTGCCTATTGGCTTATCACTAGCTGGTTTGCTGGTATGTACTTGGCTTGTTATTGTTGCAATAACACGTTATTCATCACTTGCCGCATTAGTTACCGTATCGCTAGCCCCTCTTTACACTTGGTTAATAAAACCTCTTTATACGCTTCCAGTTGTATTTATAACGCTATTAATTATTTTTCGTCATCGCACTAATATTGTTCGTTTATTTAGTGGTGATGAACCAAAGGTGGGCGCTAAAAAAGCACCCACTGATGAAAACAAAAATATCTAAAATATGAGTCATTAAATCGGCTCAAGACTGTCTATTGGCCAACGTGGCTTTGTTTTCATATCAAGACTTGCAAATTGGCCAGCCTTTAAACGCTGCATACCTGCATAAGCAATCATAGCACCATTGTCGGTACAAAATTCAGTGCGAGGATAAAACACCTCACCTTTCATACCTTTCATAACACGCTCAAGCTGCAGTCGAAGCTGCGTATTGGCGCTCACTCCACCTGCAATTACTAAACGTTTAATGCCCGTTTGTTTGAGCGCACGCTTACATTTAATAACAAGGGTATCAATAACTGCGGTTTGAAATGCATGCGCTATATCGGCTTTGGTCTGCTCGTCATCGTCATTTTCACGAATAGTAATAGAGGCGGCCGTTTTTAGACCACTAAAACTAAAATCAAGACCGGGTTTATCGGTCATTGGCCGAGGAAATACAAAGCGTTTAGCAACACCTTGCTCAGCCATTTTAGCTAAGCGCGGACCACCTGGATAGTCCAGACCAAGTAACTTAGCCGTTTTATCAAAGGCCTCGCCTGCGGCATCATCAACTGACTCACCGAGTACTTCGTATTGACCAATACCAGCCACTTTCACCATCATGGTATGACCGCCCGATACAAGCAATGCAATAAACGGGAACTCTGGTACATTTTCTTCAAGCATTGGGGCGAGTAAGTGCCCTTCCATATGATGCACTGCAACAGCTGGAATATCCCAACCGTATGCAAGCGAGCGACCAATAGAGGTGCCAACTAATAATGCCCCTACTAGGCCTGGCCCCGCTGTATAGGCGATGCCATCTAAGTCTTCGGGACCACAACCCGCTTGCGCAAAAGCTGCGTCTATAAGCGGTAGCGTTTTTCGAACATGATCGCGCGATGCGAGCTCAGGTACTACGCCCCCATAATCGGCATGTACTTTTACTTGACTGTATAGCTGATGAGCTAATAAGCCTTTTTCGTCATCGTATATCGCAATACCTGTTTCATCACACGACGACTCAATGCCTAAAATTCGCACTGTACTTCTCCTGCCTTTAAAATTTCACTTCGCTGTTTTTATAACGCTAGGCCAATATTGGTTTGGCCATCTTCTAGGGCAAACTTTTTAAGCGCCTTTACGCTTTCAGAGGTAATACGCCCCATGTTTTCTACAAAATCAATTAGCTCACCCAATACTTCAATTTCGTATTGCATTAGTGGATGCTCTCTCACTGCTTTATTATCTGCAACTTCACCTTCAACGGTCATTTGATATTCAATAAAGCGCGCAACGGTGGCTTGCGATATTTTACTCACACTAATGAACTCTTGCTCATCTTGCGCCATTAAACCATGCATTAAACTAAGTAAAGAGGTAGCAGCATCAATTGCAGGGTAAGTACCAAACATATCAAAATCAGCAAGTTCAGGAACATTTGGTTCTATTTTTTCAACTTGTTTTTCGAGATCTATTTTACTTTTAGGCAGTAATATTTTTTCCCAACAAACATTAAGCGAACTACGTAACAAGGTTTCATCACCAAACCCAGTTGCCTCGCTAAATAAACCGTAATTTGGTAGCATGCGCTCTATTAAAGCACTCGCTAAAACGGCTTTTTGTAAATAGTTTAGCTCTCTAATGCGCTGAAAATTATTTGCTTTAGTCATTTTTTAACGTCTCACACGACCAACAAAAATCAAATGTTGATCCATTATGCTCATTGCAGTTAGGGCATACCCAGTCTGGAGCTGATTGTTTTACTTGTTGATAGTTTACCAATATTTGCCGCGCATGGCGCTCTTTTATCACATAAACCTGCACACTAACCTGTGTCTGTTCAAATGGTATCTCACCGATAGCTCCTTGTAGCATTTCACCTGCAATTTTACATTCAATCCCACTTGCGAGTATTAAACCTTTAATAATATTAGCTTCAAGGGTATTTTCAGCTTTGTATATTGTAACCCATTGAAAAGCACTATCTGTTGAACTGCTATTATTAATATTTTGCAATATCCACCTCATTTATTTTATGTTAACAATATCTGCGCTACTTGCATGCTGCACTTTCTAAGGAATAAACATGACACTCACAACCCCAGGCCTACTTTTTCCAGCGATATCACTATTATTACTAGCCTATACAAACCGATTTTTAGTGCTAGCGCAATTAATTAGGGAGTTAAATGCCCGTGAAGGCGAATCAATTCGCCCTGTTGTAGTTGCTCAAATTACTAATTTGAGAAAGCGGATAAACCTAATAAGAACAATGCAGGTATATGGCGTAGCTGCATTTTTATTGTGCACACTGTCTATGTTCGCTTTGTTTATAGAATTTAATACAACCGGTATTATTTTGTTTGGTATTAGTTTGACCTGCCTAAGCTTGTCACTCTTAACTTCCTTGTTTGAGATCTATATTTCATGCGATGCGATCGAAATAGAATTACAAAGCATTGAGAATAAACCTCTTAGTAATCGTATTAACCGTAATTTTGTTAAGTAAAAACTGATACAAGTCATTTTTCACTCAATTATTTATAAATTGTGCTTTAATCAGTACCCTTATTTGTGGCATACTTTTTCATTAAATCGAATGGTTAACTTAATGTAAGATGACTATTAATCTAATTTTAAAAATATTTTTTATTATTTACTTATATTGGATGAATAAAAAGTAAACTTTGAACGGTTAGATATTGAGATATAAAAGGGATTCCCAAAAATTGTAAATACATCAAATATTAATTTTTTAGCCACGCAGCTAAACTTAATATAATTGATGTGTGCACAATTTACAGCTTACTTATAAAAAGGGACTATAGAGTGAGATTTGAACAATTAGAGCAATTTTTAGCGCTTGGCGTATTACGTCATTTTAGACAAGCAGCAGAGCAAACTAAAATAAGTACTTCAGCACTGACCCGCAGCATTCAAACTCTTGAAGATGAAATTGGATATAAATTAGTAAAGCGCTCTACTCGTTCAGTAAAACTGACTCCTGAGGGTGAACTTTTTCTTGAATACGCCCAAAACACCCTCTGTGAACTAGAGCTAACCAAAAAACGTATTTTTCAATCAGCTAATGGCAGCCCTGATGAAAAACTCGTGATTGGCTACACTAATACAGCAAGCAGTATAGTTCCTATTTCTTGTGGGCAATTTTTAGCACAATACCCTCATGTAAAAATAGAGATGCAACTGCAAGAGCAGCACGAACTTAGCCGTAAACTGCAGCAAGGTGAAATAGACATTAGTGTTTACTCCCAAGCAGTTAATAGCATAGGCAGTGATATACATTTACCAGATCAACTCATTTTATTCGTTTCTAATAATCACCCACTTGCTCATCAAAATGATATTAGTAAGCGTGACTTAGATAAATACCCTATGTTTGGCTGCTTTTCCCAATCAAAGCAAGTGCAAACTATGTTAAATGAAGCGATTGATTCTTTGAATAAATCGTCAAGTATTAAAGTGGGTAATATTGATCAGGTGATGGTTGGCCTTGCTAAGTCTGATCATTTTGCTATTGCAAGTATTGAGCATGCAAACACAGTCGCCGAACATTCTGAGTTGGTTCAATTAAAAACTAATAAAGATGTAAGCCATGAACAATTGGTTGTGCAAACAAGCCAAAAAACAGCTGTTGGCGAACATGTAGAGCACTTGTTATCGCTGATCAAAAAGGCAGCAACGGCGATTACGTAACCTAAACTCTGGTTAAGAGATTCATTAACATATTGAAATGTAAAACATGTAAGCTTATCTTTCTCTAACCAGTGATTATCAGTGAAAACAAGGCGAATTTACGTGTCAATAGCGGGCCTATTGCAAGTAAATTCAACGCTGTTAGCACTGACAATAGCAGTTTGAGGTGATTTATTATCCTAAGCTCAGGTTAAATACTTTAGGGAATGAAAATGACAAC
>NZ_PNDU01000077.1:0-69423 GCF_005886635.1 Pseudoalteromonas sp. S558
ACCATCCCCACATCACAGGCTCTGCCTTGCCTAAATACCAAACAGTCTGCTGCAAAATCAATCACGAAAGGTCAACACGCCCTAGGGGCTGTTGATATTTCAAGTATACTTTTTAAACAAACGCCCCCTAATCGAGCAAATAAAAATCCTCCCAAAAACAACCTATTTAAATCGACGCTATGTTCACGCTTATTAACTCTAGCTCCATAGTGCGCTTTTTGCTTCAATAAGCCAGCCAAAGCTAATTGCATCAAATTAGCGATAAGTTTTCTAACTTACAAACGAACCGACTGAGCAAATATTAAACTGTTTAAATACTGATTTATGTGATCAAGTATTTAAAAGCTGTGAATACCTCAACATCAGTTTATACTACCTACTTGATTTGCTTTCGCGAACGGACTGACTTTAGTCAGCATCCAAAGCGTATTGCTTTTTATAAGCAATACAGCAAGCACTAAGCGGCAATAGATACTAATTCTCGTCACTAATTTAAAAAGGTAAACACATGAGCGATATCGAAATTGAATCACAACTGGTTAACTTCGTAGAAAAAGTACGTGTTAGCGAAGTAATTTGGGCACTCGGTGCAGAAGATAATGGCTTTGTAGTATGTGATTCTAATCAATTTGACGAAACTGACGTGTTACTACTTTGGGAAAGTGAAGCAGCAGCTAAAGCGCAATGTAAAGAAGAGTGGAAAGACTACAGTCCTGTAGAGATCAACCTTGATGAATTTTTAGATGCATGGGTTGAAGACTTAAATGAAGATAATGCACTGGTTGGCATTAACTGGAATGATGACCAAGTATGCGCAGAAATTGAACCAACAGGCTTAGCTCGCGCACTGAGTGAATAATACGTTACCCGCTTTATTTTTAAAGCGAGTAAACCCAACTAGCATCAACTGCTAGTTGGGTATAAGATAAAACACATCATTATTTTCAAGGTATTACGTTGAAAACCCATCTTGGTCGCCGGCCTTTTTCAGCCATGGAACTACACACGCTTTATAATGGATATATATACGGTGATTTTAAGGTTGCTCGCGAACAAGCGAAACATTGGCATTTTTGGCTGCCTTTAATTGCTTACTATAGTGGCGCTTACAGCGATGAGATTGGTTGCTTAACACTTGACGATCTATCTCTTGAAAAAAATATTTTATGCTTTAATTTTCATACACATGGAAAAATAAAACCTCGTTTGGTCCCTGTACATCAAGCACTTATAAATGCTGGTTTTAATGAATACATAGCATTTATTAAAGTGCAAAAACAACACCGGTTAATGTTCGATTTACCGGCTAAAACGGGCAGGTACAGCGAAAAAGTACGCATTTGGTTTTCAGGCGAAGGTGAGCGAGCTGGCTACTTACAAAAATGTGATATCCCAAACGTAGATCAACTCGGTATGAAAACAGCAATAAGCAGCCTGCGCCTTAATTTTGAGCAACAAGTTCGTATATACGCCCTACAAGCCAACTCTAAAGATGCCTTTAATTATTTGTTGGGCTTTAACGAGTATCAACACGATACGTTTAACGACACCACTTTGCTAAATACCGTTATTCAACAACTACGTACTATTAATACTAATTTAAGCTGGCAGCGCTTTATAACACGCGAAAGTCACTGACAAACTTTGTTACTATTTACCCGCTATAGCGCTGGTATAATAAATTACTCAATGAAAAAAAACTGATAGGATACCTTGCGCCTAATTTATTTGGGTGTTTCTAACAACAACAATCAAGGGATCACTATGTTTTTTAAAAGCCTTTTAACAGTGAGCGTTGCACTGGCAATGAATGCTGCACACGCTAACGAATTCGTTATCGAAAAACTCGCAAAACCAAGTTCACAAAAGGTGTCGTTAACACTCGACCCAAGCCAAGATACATTTACAGGGATGACTGAAATTTCCCTAGAAGTACTAAAACCAACAAAATACATTGAGTTAAATGGCGTAGCTTACGCTGTTAAAATGGCGCAATTACTTGGCGAAGAAAATTGTGATTTAAATAACGAAATGCTTAAAACAGGCAAAGTTAAATTTAGTTGTGACGAGCAAATTCAACCAGGTAAATACACACTTAAAGTGGATTTTTCAGCGCCGTATAACCGTCAAAGCGTTGGTTTATATAAAACGTTAGATCAAGGAACACCTTACTTATTTACTCAATTTGAGATGAGCGACGCACGTCGTGCGTTTCCTGTATTTGACGAGCCAAGCTATAAAATCCCATTTCAGTTAACAATTACTGCGCCTACATCACAAAAAGTATATGCCAACACACCTGAGCTTAAAGCAATCGTTAATGGCGATATGACCACTCACTACTTTGATAAAACGCCGCCAATCCCTTCATACCTCGTGGCGATGGCTGTTGGCCCGTTTGAAGAATTAGAAATTAAAGGTATGCCAATTCCTGGTCGTGTAATTACCCCGCAAGGTAAAATTCACTTAGCCCAATACGCAAAAGAAAACATGCCAAAAGTACTGAGCGCACTTGAAGAATACTTTGGCATTCCTTATGTATATAAAAAATTAGACTCTGTTGCAGTACCAGAATTTCCATTTGGTGCAATGGAAAACTCCGGCTTAGTGACCTACCGAGAAGATATTTTATTAGTTGATTTAGCCGCTGCAACACGTAGCAAAAAACAGCGCAATGTATCAATTATTGCTCACGAACTTGCTCACCAATGGTACGGTAACTTAGTCACCATGAAATGGTGGAACGATTTATGGCTAAATGAAGCATTTGCTAGCTGGATGGCTGCGAAAATTACTAAGCAGCTTAACCCTGAGTTTGAGTCGCACTTAGACCTGCCACAAAACAACGTAATGGCACTTGATGCGCGTTTAAGCACTAAGCCCATTCGTAAGCCAATAAAAACTGAAGCCGACATTATGGACGGTTTAGGTCTTGCTTACAGCAAAGGTAGCTCAGTACTTGCGATGGTTGAAAACTGGATTGGCGAAGACGCGTTTCAAAAAGGAATTCAAAGCTACTTAAAAGAATTCTCTTACAAAAACGCAGAAGCGGCTGATTTATGGCAAGCACTAGGTAAAGCATCAAATAAAGATGTCGCAGGTGTTTTAAAATCGTTTATTGAACAGTCTTCTTTCCCACTTGTTAAGGTGACCCAACAAGGTAGCAAAGTAACGATTTCACAAAGTCGCTTTGTAAACGCAGGTGTTGATGCGCCAGAACAATTATGGAATGTACCTGTTGCTATTAAATATGGCGCTGGCGATAAAGTAAAAACAGCGAATGTATTACTTAATAAACAAAGCCAAACGCTAGATTTAGACTTTGAACCAGAATGGATTTATCCTGATCAAGGTGCACTAGGCTATTACCGCTGGGTAATGGATGACACGCAATTTAACGCACTTATCGATAATGCAGCAAGCGTATTGACTGACCGCGAGCGTTTGGCGTTATTATCAGCCACTGACGCGCTACTTGATGCTGGTGTTATATCTGCGGCTAAGTTAATGCAAACACTTGAAGTATTCGCAAGCGATAACCACCCTCGCGTAGCAAATACCGCATTAGGTTACTTAGTATCGCAACAACGTACGTTTAAAGACGATAGCAATAAAGACCTATGGCCTGCATTTATTCGTGATGCAGTTACTCCTGCAGCTAAAAAATATGGTTTAGAGGCAAAAGCTGGAGAAGATGGTGCTATTGCACAACTTCGTGCGGCGGTTGTATCACGCTTAGGTTTTGGTGGTGAAGATCAAGTTATAATTAATAAAGCCAAAGAGCAAACGCAAGTGTATTTAAACAACCCACAAAAAGTAGATCCTTACTTAGCGGGCACTTATTTAAGACTGGCAGCTTTTCATGGTGATAAAGCATTACTTGATCAGTTTATGACGACATTTAAAACCACAAAAGATCCACAAGTACGCACTAATATGCTTGCTGCAATGGGCTTTTTTGGCAATCCTGAGCTACAAAAAGTCGTTTTAGCTTACAGCTTAACGGATGAAGTAACCGCCTCTGATATGCGTACTATTTTGTCTGGTCAAAGTTACACAGACGAACGCCAAGCATTGTTTATTGACTGGATATACGCCAATTACGATAAAGTAACAACAAGCTTGCCACCGTTCTTTGTACCTAACTTACCGTACTTTACAACCGCAAGTTGTAATGCAAAAAGCTTAGCTAAAACACAAGACTTTTTTAACAAAAAAGTGGCCGATGTAGCAGGTTATGCACGTACGTTAAGTAAACTTGAAGAAAGCACAAATGACTGTATCGCACTTAAAACTCGCGAACTAGAGTCGGTTAATAGCTTCTTAAAAAGTAAGTAATTCTTAGTGATTAAGCTATAAAAATACAAAAGCCGCTGAATATAAATTCAGCGGCTTTTTATGTTTTATTAATTACCAATAATCATCGTTAGCTTGGCTATAAAGTCTTTTGCTGCTTGCTCAGAGTTTATTTTAAATGCCACACCATAGTGAATAGGTTGAGCACTTTTAAAAATACGTGTCGGGAAGCGTGTCATCTCGCTGCTATGAAAATACCCTTGCGCACGTGTTACGCCATCAATATCACTAAAATCATCGCTAAATACTTCAAATGCAGGGCGAATTACTATTTTACCTTTGCCACTTTCACTATGAGTATAAAAAGCTTCTTTAGAGTTTACTAACATGTATTCTGCAATATTTTTAATCTTAAAATTACTTCTGCATTGTAATTTAATAAGCTGCTCTGTCAGCTCGTCTGCACTATAAGCCACGTGTAATCCCTATTAGTTAATTTACGCATTAGATTAACGCATACACAATAAAATCTGAATTTATTTGTCTGCTTTACTTCGTTATATCACATACAAAAGCGAGCTTTTCATTGTTATAACTCATTCTTGTTATATTCGTTTTACAGTAAGTGCTTAAATCAAGCCATTGCGATATTTCATAACTGCCATTAAGCTTGCGCTGATAAACACGGTTTTTAATAGCGTAAGCAATCGTTGCATCGTCTTTTAAAATAAAATCTTGAACTTGAGATGGTAACCTTAGTAAGTCTTCAACCTGTTTATTTTGAGGGTTAAAGCTAGCTAAAATGTGTTGTTCGTTTTTAGTGTAACTAAATAAAAATGTAGCCGTCGAGTTATTATAAATAAGCGTGCGGCCAATGTTGCTTGCAACAACCTGACCTTTAGCAGCCTCTACTGAAGTATATTGAAGTGTGTGGGGCTCACCTAAAATAAACATCACTAAATCATTCTTAATACCCCAAGCATGATAACCAACGGGCTCTATCCAATCAAAAATTCGTGTTGCGGGCCCCTCACTTAAAGGTGAATATTGCCAGAGTTTTTGCTTACCATCGGCTTCAACTACAATAGCTGATAAATTACTTTTATCTGGCATCAATGTTGGCGAATATTCGCTGACAGCTGACTTGGTGAGATTGCTAACCTGCTGAGTTGTTAAGTCATAGTAGGCAATATCAGTTTGGCTTTTATCACCAACTAATACCTCGTGAGTAAAATATAAACCGGTACTGGTTAAGTAAGGCTGATTGTTATAACTTGTTTTATCGCTCACTATCGTTACTTGCAAGCCATAAGGTGTATTTAAATCAGCAAGTAATATTTGGCTTTTTGGCATACTAGCGTTTGCTATACCTAGGCTCAGGACACTTACGCAAAAGAAGCCTAGTAATGGTTTAATAAGTTTCATGCTTTCTCTCGTTTTAATTTTAAGCACCTCATGATAACGTTATTCGCTGATGCCGTCACTTGGCCTGAGTCAGTCAACGCTTAAAATATCCAAACAACTTAAAATAGTGTTAAGTTTAGTCTGGTTATAAAATCGGGTCCTAAAAAAGAGAATTAACATGTCAGCTAAAAACCCTATTATTGCAATAACTGGTTCATCGGGTGCGGGTACAACCACCACAACCAATGCAATTAAACATATTTTTCGTAGCCTTAATATTCAAGCTGCTTTTATCGAAGGAGATAGCTTTCATCGTTACACTCGCCCTGAAATGGATAAAAAAGTGCGTGAAGCACAACAAGAAGGCAAACACATTAGTTACTTTGGCCGAGAAGCCAATGACTTCAGCGCCCTAGAAGCATTATTTAGCAATTATGGCGAAACTGGACAAGGCAAATTACGCCGCTATTTACACACATTTGATGAGGCTGTTCCCTACAATCAATTACCAGGTACGTTCACTCCTTGGCAAGATCTTGATCAAAACACTGATATTTTATTTTACGAAGGTTTACATGGTGGCGTTGTCGATCAGGATGTAGATGTAGCGAAACATGTCGACTTATTAATAGGCATGGTACCTATTATTAACCTTGAATGGATTCAAAAGCTAATCCGTGATACTTCTGAACGTGGCCATTCTCGCGAAGCTGTTATGGGGTCTATTGTGCGTAGCATGGATGACTATATTAATCACATTACTCCGCAATTCTCGCGTACGCATATAAACTTTCAGCGTGTACCCACCGTTGACACTTCAAATCCATTTAGCGCAAAAGATATTCCATCACTTGATGAAAGCTTTGTCGTTATTCGCTTTAGAGGAATTGATGATGTTGATTTTCCGTATTATTTACGCATGATCGAAGGCAGCTTTATGTCCCGTATCAATACACTTGTGGTGCCTGGTGGAAAAATGGGTTTAGCAATGGAGTTGGTACTTACCCCTCTCATTAAAGATATTATTTTAAAAAAGCGCGCATTAGAAAACTTAGCCCCACTTGATTTGCCTATTTGATTAGCCTATTTAATTAGCCTTGCTACTCTTTTTTGTTAACGCTAACTCACGTACACTGCTGATTTTGTTTAAAGTGAGATCTGTATGTCGCAACAATTAAAAATTATTGTCGGTTCAAAAAATCCTGTAAAAATTAATGCCGCTAAGCATATATTTACTATGTATTTTCCCGCTCACACTATTAACTGTGAAGGTGTTAATGCTCCCTCAGGCGTTCCAGAACAGCCGATTGGCGAAGATGAAACACGCATTGGCGCACAAAACCGTGTTAATTATTGCAAAGAGCATCACCAAGCTCACTACTACGTGGCAATGGAAGGCGGTGCAGAGCAATTCAGCTATGGTGCAGCGACTTTTGCTTACGTAGTAATTGATAACGCCTTAAATCAAGTTGTAGGACGCAGCAGCAACCTCCCTCTTCCCCAAGTATTTTATAATGCATTACTTAAAGGCGAAGAACTTGGCGACGTAATGGACAAGGCATTTAATACTATCAACGTTAAACAAAAGGGAGGGGCTATAGGGTTACTAACAAATAACCATGCCACACGTGAAAGTACCTATACACAAGCACTCATTTTAGCTATGGCGCCTTTTCTACACGTAGATCTCTACAGCCAAACAAATTAATTTAGGAAGTTGAATGAAATACAACTATGTATTGTTTGATGCAGACGAAACCTTATTTAGGTTTGATATTTTAGCGGGCATGACTCGCATGTTTAAAGCTTACAACGTAGATTTTAGCCAAGACGATTATATTCATTATCAAAAAACCAATAAGCAGCTGTGGGTTGATTATCAAAATGGCACTATTAGCGCAGATTACTTACAAATAACACGCTTTAATGAGTGGGCTTCAAAGCTTAATGTGCCCGCAAAAGAGCTAAACGATGCTTTTTTAGATGCTATGGCGCAAATTTGCGAGCCATTACCCGGTGCTATTGAACTTTTAAATAAACTTAAGCCAAATGCTCGATTAGGTATTATTACTAATGGATTTGCCCGCCTACAAACAGTACGCCTTGAGCATACTGGCTTAAAAGATATGTTTGAATGGTTAGTAATATCTGAACTTGTGGGTATAGCAAAACCAAATAAAGCTATTTTTGAGCACACATTTGAGCTAATGGGTAACCCAGATAAAAGCGAGGTACTTATGGTGGGTGATACTGCTGCAAGTGACATACTTGGCGGCAACAATGCAGGCATAGATACCTGTTGGTTGCAGCATCCTGGCGAGCAATTAGCCGACGGAATAAAGCCAACCTATACCGTAACTCATCTAAATCAGTTACAAGCTCTTTTAGAGTTATAATAGAGTGAATTTCACGCAAAAAAATGACGCTAATTAGCGTCATTTTTTATAACTGTTTGCGAACTGTACTTTTACTGCTTTTAGGCTGGAGCTAACTCAAGACCGGGTGCAGGCATCGTCACAGGCGTTTCAAATGTTGCCCACTCCCATGCTGACTCTGTAGCCATAATTTTACGAAGTAATTTATTATTTAAATCATGACCCGATTTAAATGCGGTTACTTTACCTAAAAGGTTATGACCTGTCATAAACATGTCACCAACACAGTCTAATATCTTGTGCTTAACAAACTCATCGCTATAACGTAAACCGTTAGGATTTAAAACTTTGAATTCATCAAGTACCACAGCACTATCCATACTACCACCTAGCGCTAGGTTGTTTGCATGCATGTATTCAATGTCTTTCATAAATCCAAAAGTACGCGCGCGACTGATTTCTTCAATAAAGCTTTGTGTTGTTATATCTAAACCAATACGTTGGCGACTTTCGTTGATAGCTGGATGGTTAAATGCAATTTCAAAGTCGATATGAAAACCATCATACGGTTCAACTTCAGCCCACTTACCATCTTCTTCAATACGTACTTTTTCTTTGATTCGAATAAAGCGTTTAGCCGTATTTTGCTCTTCAATACCACCTTTTTGTAACAAGTATATGAATGGTAATGCACTACCATCCATAATCGGCACTTCTGAGCTGTCTAATTCAACAATTAGATTATCAATCCCCATTGCAGCAACTGCTGCAATAAGATGCTCAGTAGTCGATAAGCGAACGCCATCTTTATTAATTAAACAGGTACATAATTGCGTATCACCAACGGCTTCAGGTGTTGTTTCAAAATCAACAACCGGATCAAGGTCTACACGGCGAAATACAATCCCAGTATTTGCGCTCGCAGGTCGGAGAGTTATTGTGACCTTCTCACCTTTATGAAGTCCAATTCCTATGGCTTTGACTACTTGTGCAATCGTACGCTGTTTAATCATAGGTTCGCTCACTTAAAATTAATTACATTCAGACGGCGGATTTTAACATAAATACGCCTAAAATCCAATTTTCGTTCAAATTACAAACGAAAGTACTATTTTATTAATCAGCTTGTTTACGTAAAAAAGCGGGGATATCAAAATAATCACTGCCTTCTGATTTATCCGCTTTTTTACTGTTTTGCGTTGAAGAACTCATATTGCTATTTGAGCTAGAAGAAGGCGCTTGTTCTTTGCTCTCAACTTTTGCATTAGCAGTACTACTTTCCTCAGTACTTGTGCCTTGACTCGCAAAGCTTGGTACGTACATGCTGCTCGATTGGTTTGAAGAACTTGCAACATCAGAACCTGATGCTTTTTTAAAGCCGTTATCTACAATACCAAACTGCGGGCGACGATCGCCTCCTAAGCCAGTTGCAACAACTGTTACTCGTAATTCATCTGTCATTTCTGGGTCAATAACTGCACCAACAACAACCGTTGCGTTTTCTGACGCAAGCGCTTTAACGTGATTACCCACAATTTCAAATTCTTCAATCGCAATGTCCATACCGGCGGTAATATTAACCAAGATACCTTTAGCGCC
This sequence comes from Pseudoalteromonas sp. S558, assembly GCF_005886635.1. NCBI lineage: Bacteria > Pseudomonadati > Pseudomonadota > Gammaproteobacteria > Alteromonadales > Pseudoalteromonadaceae > Pseudoalteromonas > Pseudoalteromonas sp. S558. The sequence continues at coordinate 9,675 of NZ_PNDU01000077.1, forward strand.
GGTTAAATCAACGTCTTCTAGTAATGGGCTTGAAATAGCCGCTTCTGCTGCTTCTTGGGCACGATCAGGGCCTGATGCAGATGCAGTTCCCATCATAGCAGTACCCATTGCAGACATTACCGTTCTTACATCGGCGAAATCCACGTTAATTAAACCAGAACGTGTAATTAGCTCTGCAATACCTTGAACCGCGCCAAATAATACGTCATTTGCTTTAGCGAAGGCATCTAGAAGTGTAGTCCCTTTCCCTAAAACTTTAAGTAATTTATTGTTCGGAATTGTAATAAGCGAATCTACAATTTCTGACAATTCATTAATACCTTGCTCAGCGGCTGCTGCACGTTTTTTGCCTTCAAAGTCAAAAGGACGTGTTACGACTGCAACAGTTAAAATACCTAGCTCTTTTGCTATTTTAGCAACTACCGGTGCTGCACCAGTACCTGTACCACCGCCCATACCCGCGGCAATAAAGACCATATCTGCGCCTTCAAGGCTAGCACGAATGGTATCAGCATCTTCTTCAGCCGATTGACGGCCTACATCAGGATTTGCGCCCGCACCCAGCCCAGAGGTTATTTGCGTGCCCAATTGTACTGTAATATCTGCAGATGAATTACGTAATGCTTGTGCATCCGTATTAGCGGCTATAAAGCGCACGCCTTCAATCTGTTGTTTTACCATGTGCTCAACAGCGTTACCGCCGCCACCGCCCACGCCTATTACCTTTATGACAGCTTCTTCGCTGTGTTGTTCCATTATATCAAACATGTTTACTCTCCGACTTGAGCATTAAAACTCGCCTTGAAACCATTTTGCAATGCGGTTCCACCAATTATTGTTATCCTCTGCTTTCGACTTTTGTGCATTCATCGATTGCATGGTACGGCCGTATTGTAACAAACCAACAGCAGTTGCGTACGAAGGATCATCTACGTAGTCTGTCAAACCAACTATCCCGATTGGTTTGCCTATTCTTACTGGCATTTGGAAAATGTCTTCTGCCACTTCCATCGCGCCAGTCATTTTAGCAGTTCCGCCTGTTATAACTAGGCCTGCCGCAATTTGGTCTTCTAAACCCGAACGACGAATTTCTTCCATCGCCAATTCAAATAATTCTCTAAAACGAGGTTCAACAACCTCTGATAACGTGTGACGCGACATCAATCTTGCTGGTCGTCCGCCCACGCTTGGTACTTCAATTGTGTCTTCGCTACTTGCCATTTGGCTGCTTGCACATGCATATTGTACTTTGAGTGACTCTGCATGTGATATAGGTGTACGAAATATTTTTGCAATATCACCCGTCACTTGATTACCGGCGACAGGAATAACCGCTGAATGACGCAGCGCGCCATTAATATAAATAGTGATGTCCATTGTACCACCGCCAATATCAAGTACAGCAACACCGAGCTCTTTTTCATCGGGTGTCAGCACTGAATAACACGATGCTAATGCTGTAAAAATAAGTTGATCGACTTCAAGGCCACAACGATGTACGCATTTTTCAATGTTTTTAGCCATATCGTTTGAACACGTAATAATATGTGCACGCGCTTCCATTCGAACGCCACTCATGCCCAATGGGTTTTTAATACCCTCTTGCATGTCAATACTGTACTCTTGCGGCAGAGCATGTAACATTTTACGTTCAGCCGAAATAGGTACCGAACGCGCGATATGAATAACATTTTCAATGTCTTCATCCGTCACTTCGGTATTGTTAATAGCCACTACGCCGCTTTCGTTTTGGCATTGAATATGTTTACCAGAGATACCCAAGTACACAGAGCTAATACGACAATCAGCCATTAATTCAGCTTCGTCTATAGCTCGGCGAATAGACTCAGACACTAAGTTTAAATCGTTAACACCGCCTTTATCCATACCATGAGATACTTGGCTGCCCACACCAACAATACTGAGCTTGTTATCTGCGGTGATTTCACCTACCGTAGCAACCACTTTCGAGGTGCCAACGTCTAATCCTATTACTAGGTTTCTTTCTGCTGACTTAGTCATGCCTTACTCTTATTTTGTAATTGTTCTTCTTGCACTGGCTTATAACTCACTGCAAGGCCGGTATCATACCGTAAATCGATTGTGTCTATTTGTGCATCTTCACGTTGTTTCATTCGCGGATAAACATCTATAAACCGCTGTACACGTTTAGCTTTATCTTTGCGCCCTAAATTTAAACGCACCCCGTTATCTAACCATAACTGCCACGAAAAACGCTCCGATAACGCTAAACTTTTTAATGTTAAAGAGTTAACTCTAAGCATCTCATCAAGTTGTTTAAAGGCCACCCATGCTTCTTGTTCGCTACCCTCTGGTCCAAACAACTGCGGTAAATCGGCACTTATTTTATCACTGCTAGCTTGAAAAGCTTCACCACTTTGATTAAGTAATAAATCACTATTCCAGTGCGCGACGACTTCATGCTCCACTACATAGACTTGTATTGTATCGGGCCATTGCTTTCGTACCGATACAGTAGCTACCCAAGGTAAATCTTGCACAAGTTGTTGCACATGCTTTACATCGAGTTCAAAAAAGCTACTTAAATCCGCTTTTTTTATTGCTTTTATAATCGCGGTTTCATCGGTGTACTTTGGATGTCCTTGCACAGTTAACTGCTTAATTTGGGCATCTTTATTTTCAACTAGCCAATCTGAAATACCAGTGGTTAGTTGCACTAAACCAATCACTACAACTAGAAAAAAGCTTACTCCAAAAATTAGCGACCAATTTAGTTGCTGTTTGATTTTTAGTGCTTTTTCTAAAAGGGGATGCATATTAAAGCGTTTGCTCCAAAATGCGAACAACTAATTGCTCAAAACTTGCCCCATTTGCTTTTGCTGCCATTGGCACTAGCGATTTTTCGGTCATACCTGGGACTGTATTTACCTCTAGTAGGTAAAAATGCCCTTGCTCGTCTTGCATTGCATCAACACGACCCCACCCGCTTGCACCCACTAAATCAAATGCATCAAGTGACATTGCTTGTAAGTTCTTTGTATTCTCAGCCGATAAGTTTGCAGGGCAATGATACTGCGTTGTACTTGACTGATACTTAGCTTGGTAGTCATAAAACCCGTTAGGCGTCGTCATTTCAATTACTGGCTGTACTTCATCACCCAATATCGTCACGGTGAACTCGCGTCCAGTGATCCATTGCTCGACAAGCACTTGGCTATCAAATTTAAATGCATTAGCCAGCGCATTTTCAAGCTCTTGTACTGTACTTGCTTGTGCCATACCGATGCTTGAGCCCTCATGCGATGGCTTAACCATTACCTTTTTAAATTTATTCATTATTGCAGATGCATCGAAGCCTTTTTTAGCATCAACAACGGTATAAGGTGCCGTACTTAATCCAGCCGACTTAAATAAATGCTTACAGCGCACTTTATCCATAGCAAGTGCTGAACCGAGTACATTACTCCCAGTGTAAGGCAAGTTCATAAATTCAAGCGCACCTTGCACAGTACCGTCTTCACCACCTCGACCATGTAGCGCAATAAAAACACGTTCTATGTTTAGTTCTTTTAACTCCCATAATGAACGAGTTTGCGGATCAAATGCAATTGCATCAACACCACTGCTTTGCAGTGCATTTAAAACGGCTTGACCAGATTTTAATGACACTTCACGCTCTGCTGAGTTACCACCTAGCAATACCGCTACTTTACCAAACTGTGCATTTACCTGAGTCATACTTCACCTTGTTTAAGTTTTTCTATCGACATACCCGTTGCAGCTAAGGTTTTTACTAATTGCCCTATATTACCTGCACCTTGGGTTAATACTAAATCGTTATTTTGTAAGCACTCGGCCATCATACCAGCAAGCTCTCCACTTGAAGCTACATGCAATGGCTCTTTACCACGTTGACGTAAGCTACGGCATAAGCTTTTACTATCGGCACCTAAAATGGGTTCCTCACCGGCGCTATACACGTCAAGCAGTAATAGTTGATCAACCTCAGCAAGCACTTTAACAAAATCTTCGTACAAGTCGCGTGTACGGGTAAAGCGATGTGGTTGATAAACCATGACTAAGCGTTTATCTGGCCAACCTTCACGTGCAGCTGCTATTGTGGCAGCAACTTCTGATGGGTGGTGTCCGTAATCATCAACGAGCATCACACTACCGCGTTCATTTTCAAATTCCCCGTAGTGTTGAAAACGTCGACCAATCCCTTCAAATTTTTGTAGGGCTTCTAAAATTGCGTGATTCGCAATATTTTGATCTTTTGCTACAGCAATTGCTGCGGTGGCATTAAGTGCATTATGCTTACCTGGCATGTTTAACTTTACCGTTAAGCTTTCACCTTGCTTATTAGTCACGGTAAACTCACAAGTATTAGCCGATTGGCTAAAATTGCCCATCCGATAATCTGCATCACTTGATTCGCCATACGTAATAACAGGGCGGCCAAAACGCGGGATGAGCTCTGCAGCTACTTCCGAATCAATACACACAACAGCTAATCCATAGAACGGTAAGTTATGAATAAAATCCACATATGTGTCTTTCATTTTTTCAAGGCTACCGCCATAGGTTTCCATGTGATCTTCTTCAATATTAGTGATCACTGAAACCATAGGCTGTAAATGTAAAAACGATGCATCACTTTCATCAGCTTCTGCTATTAAAAAATCGCTTTTACCTACTTTCGCATTACTTCCGGCGCTATTGAGTAAGCCACCAATAATAAACGTTGGATCTAGCCCTGCTTGCCCGTAAATACTCGCAATTAAGCTCGTTGTGGTCGTTTTCCCATGCGTTCCCGCAATCGCTATACCGTGGCGAAAACGCATTAATTCAGCTAACATTTCTGCGCGGCGTACAACGGGAACTCTTGCTGCTTTTGCTGCAATTATTTCAGGGTTTGTTTCGTCAATAGCACTTGAAACGACCACTACGTTGGCATCTTTTACGTTGTTTTCGTGATGCCCAATAAAGACTTCCGCGCCCGCTTTAATTAAACGGTCTGTCATTGCACTATGCGCAATATCTGAGCCTGTAATGCGATAACCTTCAAAAGCGAGTACTTCTGCAATACCGCCCATACCCGCACCACCAATACCGATAAAGTGTATTGTTTCAATTCGACGCATTGCAGGTCGTGTGTGTTTTTCTTGTACTGATGCTTCTTTCACTTACACTCTCTTATTTGTTGCTTGCTCACAGTGCATTGCAACGCATTCTGTGGCATCTAAAATGGCTTGTTTATGAGCATTTGCTGCCATTTGTTTAATTAATATTGGCTTGGCTAAATAGGGGCTCAAAAGTTTAACTATTGATTGTTTGTTAAACTGCCCTTGTGGCATTAACAATGCCCCATTTGCCATAACTAAGTATTGCGCATTCGCGGTTTGATGGTCGTCTACGGCATGTGGAAACGGAACAAAAACAGCCATTTTCCCTGCGACTGCAATTTCGCTAACAGTTAATGCGCCCGCTCGGCAAATAACAATATCAGCCCAAGCATACGCTGCATCCATATCATCAATAAACTCAGCTATCTTTATTTTATTATCATCAAAAGCATGTGATTTATAAGCGTCTTCTACACTGCCTAGATGACCTTTACCCGTTTGGTGCCATACACTTATTGCGGTGGCATTACTCAACGTTTTAAATGCTTCTGGCAATGTCTGGTTGAGCACTTGTGCACCAAGCGAACCACCTACTACTAGAATATTGATAGGGCTTGATATTTCGCGTTTAGGCATGTTAATAACGCTTTGACGTACAGGATTACCAACAAGCTCAGCAGTACCATGCGCAAAAGCACTTGGAAAAGCGGCTAATACACGATCTGCAAATTTAGCGAGCCATTTATTACTCATTCCTGCAACGGCATTTTGCTCATGAATCACCAATGGGATACCTAAACTTTTAGCAGCTATTCCCGTTGGACCCGTTACATATCCACCCATAGCGAGTACAACATCAGGACGCTGCTTTTTTAAAACGTTACGCGCTTGCAATATTGCGTTAAGCACCATGAATGGGGCTTTAATAAGGCGTTTTAATCCATTACCACGCACGCCTTTTACATTAATAAAGTCAATGTCTATATTATGCTTTGGTACAACATGCGCTTCCATTCTATCTGGTGTGCCTATCCAGCTAACTTGCCAACCTTGCAGCTTTAAATAGTCAGCCACCGCAATGCCTGGGAAAATATGTCCGCCCGTTCCACCAGCCACTACTACTAATCGTTTACTCATCGCTTACCTCCGCGTGAGGTGGCTTGCTTGGTTGCCATCTTAGTTTCAAAATCTACGCGTAATAAAATACCCGTGGCGATCGTCATTATTAATAAACTTGAACCACCATAAGAAATAAACGGCAGTGTTAAGCCTTTCGTTGGTAAAATACCAGCACTCGCGCCAACGTTAACCATGGTTTGAAAAGCAAACCAAATACCAATCGCAAACGAAAAATAACCTTCATATTCTTTACCGCACCTGAGTGCTTGCTGGCCAATTAATAAGGCTCTAAATACTAAGGTACCGAGTACCATTAAAATACTTACAACGCCTAATAAACCAAGTTCTTCGCCAATTACTGCAAAAATAAAGTCATTGTGTGCTTCTGGTAAATATTGCAGCTTTTGTACGCTATTACCTAGTCCTTGACCAAACCAACCGCCTTGGCTATAAGCCATTAGTGACTGCACTAATTGATAACCTTTGCCAAACGGATCATCCCAAGGATCTAAAAAACCAACAACTCGAGCCATACGATATGGTTCAACAATAATCAGTAAAACTACGAGACCGATGCCCGTTAAAATCAATACAAAAAATTGCCATAACTTCGCACCGGCTAAAAACAACAAACCAACGGTTGTTACAAACATTACTACTACGGTGCCTAAGTCGGGCTGTAACAAAATAAGCAGCGCATATACAGCAAATACAGCAATGGGCTTTGCAAAGCCTTTTATATTTTCTTGTACTTCTTCGCGCTTTCTTACTAAATAGCCTGCTATATAACTAAAAAAGTATAATTTAGCAGCCTCTGCGACCTGAAAGCCTACGGGACCAATGGGTATCCACCTTTTTGCACCGTTTACTTCACGTCCAATTATCAATACAGCAATTAATAGCACCATGCCTAATATCAACAAATAAGGATTTGAACGTTTCCACCAATCCATTGGTACGCAAACAGTTATCCAAAAAAGTACAAGGGCCATCGCTAAAAACATGCTGTGGCGAATAGTTATATGGTAGGGATCGTTAAATAATCGCTCTGCGGTAGGCATTGACGCACTAGTAACCATTATAAAACCAACACCAATAAGCATTATTACACAATATAATAGCGGCACGTCGTATAACTGACCTGAAGGCTTGGGTGTTAACGCGTCTTTTATATCAGCAAAAGCAATCATATTTGATCTGCCAGAACGCACTGAACAAAGTCATCACCACGCTGCATATAATTGTTATACATATCTATACTGGCGCACGCTGGTGCTAATAACACAATATTGCCTGCGCTACTAAGTACTTTGGCCAAAGCAACGGCTTCTTCCATATTGTTAGTTAAATAGCTCTTATTGGTAATCGCAGCTAAGTCTCTTGCATCTTTACCAAAACAAATTAATGCTTTTACATGCTGTTCTATGTAGGGTTTAAGCGCATTTAAATCAGCACCTTTGGCATCGCCACCAGCAATAACAATAAGATTCTCACCGTCACTAGCTAAACTATCTATTGCAGCTATAGTGGCTCCAACATTGGTCGCCTTTGAATCGTTAAAATACTTTACACCATTAAGCTCAGCTACAAATTGGCAGCGATGAGCCAATCCATTAAATTGACCTAACGCGTTTTTATATTGCTTTTTGCTTACTTCAAAAGGACTTAAAAGCGCCATAACTGCTAGTGCATTTAAATAATTATGCTTACCTACCACAGCTAGCGTACTCACAGGTAAAAAGGCATCGCCTTTAAGCATAAAATGAGTTTCGTTATTGCACTGCGCTAAATGGTAATCACCTTGTTGAACACCAAAGCTAATTTGGGGGGTTGTACTACGCTCAACAGGATGTGTTTGACTATCGTCGGCATTGACTACAATAAGCTCTGCACCATTATAAATACTGCGTTTTGAATCTATATAAGCTTGATAGCTATCGTAACGATCTAGGTGATCCTCAGACACATTCAATACAGTTGCGCTTATAGGCTTTAAACTTTTAGTAGTATCTAGTTGAAAACTTGATAGCTCCAATACATACACATCAAACTCATCATCAAGTAAATCAAGCACCGCCGTGCCAATATTTCCACCCAGAGCAACTTTATAGCCGGCTTCTTTTAGTACTTCATAAGCAAGTGTCACCACGGTTGATTTACCATTAGAACCCGTTACTGCAACAACCGGTTTTGTGTTAATACGCGCAAATAACTCTACATCACCAATAACTTCAACGTCATTGCTAATTGCCAGTGCAATTGCCGGTATTTTTAAACTAAGGCCGGGGCTTACAATAATCATATTGCTTGAGCAAAGTGCTGCCTTATCTAAATCACCAAAGTGGGTAGTAAGTGCTGGTGCATACTCTTTAAGCCAATCAATTCCCGGTGGGTTTGCTCTGCTATCAACTACTTTAGGTGTAATACCGTGAGATAATAAAAAACGCACAATGCCCAGACCGGTTATACCGAGTCCGAGCACTGTTATTTGTTTGTTTTTTATCTCGTTTAAATACTGCATTTATCGAATCTTTAATGTCGCAAGGCCAGCGAGTACTAGCACAATAGAAATAATCCAAAAGCGCACAATAACACGCGGCTCTGGCCAGCCTTTTAATTCATAATGATGATGAATTGGCGCCATTCTAAAAATACGTTGCCCACGTAATTTATACGATCCAACTTGTAATATTACCGACAACGCCTCCATAACAAACACACCCCCCATAATAATAAGTAGTAACTCTTGACGAACTAACACTGCAATAATACCCAGTGCACCACCTAGAGCCAATGAACCTACATCGCCCATAAACACTTGTGCTGGGTAAGTGTTAAACCACAAAAAGCCAAGCCCAGCCCCTACTATGGCGGTACATACAACAACAAGTTCACTCGCCAACGGCAAATGCGGGATATGTAAGTAAGCCGAAAAATTAATATTACCCGTTAAATAAGCAATAATAGCCAACGCTGAAGCCACTAAAATAGTGGGTACAATGGCTAAGCCATCAAGTCCATCGGTGAGGTTTACCGCATTTGAGGTGCCTACCAAAGCAAAATAAGTAATCACAATATAAAATAAACCAAGTTGTGGCAGCACATCTTTAAAAAATGGTACAACAAGTGAGGTTTCTGATGCCTGTGTACTTGTAAAGTACAAGGCAGTCGCCACAACTAATGCAATGACCGATTGCCAAAAGTACTTCCACTTAGCAATTAGACCTTTTGGATCTTTACGAATAACTTTACGGTAATCATCAACAAAGCCAACAATACCTAACGAGCCAATTACAAACAGTGTTGCCCACACATATTTATTTGATAAATCAGCCCAAAGGAGTGTACTGGTAAAAATAGCCGCTAAAATAAGCAGGCCACCCATAGTCGGCGTACCCGATTTAGATAAATGCGATTGCGGACCATCGTCTCGAACTGTTTGACCTATTTGCATGCGTTGCAAACCACGAATTAACTTAGGCCCTAAATAAAGAGACATAGTTAGTGCCGTTAAAATACCTAAAATGGCGCGTAGCGTTAAATACGAAAAAACATGAAAACCACTAAAATACTGTGTTAAATACTCAGCCAGCCAAACTAACATTATGATACTCCATTGATGGCTTGTTGCTGGCCATTAACTAAATCGGTTACTAATAACTCCATGCGAGAACTGCGCGATCCTTTCACGACTATTGTTGTTTTTTTATTCACTTTATTAATGCTTGTTTGAATTTGTTGCAGCATTTGCTCACGATTCGAAAAATGACGGTTAGGTAGCTCAAAAACATCGCTCGCGCATTTACTCAATACCCCTAACGTAAATAACTCATCGATGCCTTGTTGTTGAGCGTATTCACCGACTTCTTGGTGATACTTTCGTGCATCTTCGCCAAGCTCACCCATATCCCCTAACGCTAAAATTCGGTGACCTTGCATGTCGCTTAATAAATCAATGGCTGCTTTTACCGACTTAACGTTAGCGTTGTAAGTGTCATCCACTACAGTGAGTAAATCAGATACTTCAATTAAATTAACGCGCCCTTTTACATCATCCATTGTGGCAAGTGCATTGGCTATTTCTTCAAGGCTTACATTAAACTCGCTGGTAAGTGCTGCTGCAATAAGCGCATTACCCACATTGTGCTTACCTGGCAGTGCTAAAGTAACGGGTACTTTTTTACTTTTAGTACAAAGCGTAAAGCTTGCACGCGCATTTTTATCAAGTGAAATGTCTTCTGCCCAAATATCGAGTTTTTCGGTCGTTGATAAGCACTTAACATTTTTATTTTTGAGCTTGTCTAACCAGTACTGACTAAATTCACTATCGCAATTAACAATGGCAACCCCATTATCTTTGAGGCCATCAAAAATCTCACCTTTCGCTTTTGCAACGCCCATTAAGCTACCAAAGCCTTCTAAATGTGCTGCGGCAACATTACACACAACAGCGACATCAGGTTTTGTCATTGCTGTGGTATAGGCTATTTCGCCTAAGTGATTTGCGCCCAGTTCAATAACTGCAAAGCGGTGCTGTGGTTCTAAACGCAATAGCGTCAATGGCACACCAATATCGTTGTTAAAATTACCTTTAGTGGCTAATACATCACCGTGAACCGACAAAATAGCGGCGCACATTTCTTTTACCGTGGTTTTACCCACACTGCCTGTGATCGCAATTGTTTTAGGTGCCACTTGCGCCATAACCGCAGTGCCAATGACGCCCAGTGCAATACGTGTATCACTCACTATAAATTGCGCAATATCTACATCAACTTTGTGCTGAACAATAACGCCAATAGCGCCCTTCTGTTTAGCCTCGGCTATAAATTTGTGACCGTCAAAATTAGGCCCTTTAAGTGCTAAAAACACTTCTCCCTCACACACTGTGCGAGTATCGGTGTTTATGTTTAACACATTTAGATTATCACCTTGATAATCGGTTGTTAGCACATTAGCTAACCAATTAAAATCCATTGGGATCATTGTTTTATCCCTCTTACTGCTTTTTTTAGTTGTTCTTGTACATAGCGACGATCGCAAAAATCGATGCGCTCATCGCCTATAATTTGATAGTCTTCGTGGCCCTTACCTGCAACCAATATTACCTCATCCGCTTTAGCATTATTTATTGCATAGCTGATGGCTGTTGCTCTATCGGCCTCTAAATACGCCTTTCTTGGGTCAGTTAAGCCTGCTGCCACATCGGCAATAACTGCATTGGGATCTTCTGAGCGAGGGTTGTCACTGGTAATAATAACTTTATCCGCGTTTTGCTCTGCGGATTGCGCCATAAGTGCTCGTTTACCTTTATCTCTATCACCACCACAGCCAAATACACAACTCACACCACCAGGGACATGCTGTTGTAATGCTTGCAAAGCAAGCGCAAGCGCATCCGGTGTGTGTGCGTAGTCAACCACACACGTTGGCATACCAGCTTGGCTAAATGCTTGCATTCGACCAGCGACGGGCTGTAATTGCGCACAACCTGCAACTAATTGCTTAAGCGGATAACCAAGCCCTAGTAATGTAGCGAGCGCTGCCGTTAAGTTATATAAGTTGAATTCGCCAAACAGCGGTGATTTTATTACTGTATCGCCCCAGCTAGTCGACAAATTCGCCGAAATACCTGCGCTTGAATATTCAATATCAGAAAAATAAACGTACTGAGCATTTTTTGGGATTAAGTTTTTGCGGCCATAACAAATAAGATTATTAAAATCGTATTTTTCAAGCCATTGCTCTGCTTGAGAATCATCTTGATTAAGCACTACAACCTGAGGTTCAAAATCACGAAATAGCATTAATTTCGCATCACCATAACTTGCCATATCACCATGGTAATCTAAGTGATCCCGCGAGAGGTTCGTAAACACAGCCGCTTTAAAATGGCACTGTGCAACACGCTGCTGTACCAGCCCATGAGACGATACTTCCATTGCCACCAGCTTTTTATGCTGCAAATTTAAATCGCTAAAAATATGCTGTAAATCAACTGTTGAAGGCGTGGTATTTATCAGTGGAATTAAGTTATCAGGATGACCATAACCTAAAGTACCTATAATAGCGGACTCAGTACTACAAAATTGCGCTAAGTGGGCAATCATTGCTGTGGTGGTCGATTTACCATTTGTACCTGTTACGCCTATCAAATCAAGTGATTGACTAGGCTGTTCATAAAAACGGCTTGCTAGTTCTGGAAGTTTTTTATCAAGCTCCGACACCAAATACAGTGGTTCAAAGCCTATTTCAAATTCACATAATCTGTCAGCAATAATAGCTGTTGCGCCATTTTCAATTGCTTTAGCAATAAATTGTCCGCCATCAAGTGAATGGCCTTTAATAGCAACAAATACATCACCTGCCGTTACCTCACGACTATCAATGCGTAAGTGTTTTACCAACTGCGAAGGCGCATCAATATCTATGTATTTTAAAATTTCTTTTAAATCACGCATCGTTATCTTTACCTTTTACGTACGCAACCTCGTCCTTGTCTGGTGCAACGTTCAATATTCTTAATGCGTTAGAGATGATTTCTGCAAATGCAGGGCCAGCAATGGCACCTCCATAGTACACATCACCACCTGGTTCATTAATCATAACTACCACAGCCAAACGCGGATCACTTGCAGGTGCAATACCAGCAAAATAACCTACATATTCATCACCATACCCACCTGCAACGGCTTTTTTAGAAGTCCCCGTTTTGCCAGCGGCACGGTAACCATCAACCTTAATTTTGTGCGCAGTACCACCTTCTTCAAACACACTTTCCATCATGCTAACTACGGCTTCTACGTCTTTTTGCTTAAAAACACGATCACCTTCTGGAATATTATCTTGCTTTAAAATCGTCAATGGCCGATTAACACCACCAGCACCCAACATGGTATAAAAACGCGCCATTTGTGCAGTACTTACTGAAATGGCATAGCCAAACGATAAAGTGGCAATCTCAAAATCTGACCAACGACGATTTGGATAAAATAAACCACTGCTTTCACCTACCATGCCAGTGCCGGTATCACTACCAAACCCTACTTTTTCATATAAACCCACGAGGTAGTCTTTAGGCACTAGTTGCGTGATTTTAGCCACCCCCATATTTGAAGAGTATTTTAAAATCTCACGTAATGTCATTTCGCCATGGTTGCGAGTATCTTTAACTAAACTCCCTCCCAAACGCATCCAACCCGGATACGTATTAACTTTATCACCAGCCTGAATTGCGCCGTAGTCTAGCCCAGCCAAAATGGCTAGAGGCTTAACGGTTGAGCCTGGTTCAAACAAATCGGTAATTGCGCGGTTGCGGCGTTTATGTGGAGCAGCGTCAGTTAAATTATTTGGGTTAAATGAGGGACTATTTACCATTGCCAGTACTTCACCGGTTTTGACATCAACTACCATCGCCGAGCCCGACGTTGCTTTATAAGTTAATACCGCTGATTTTACTGCTTTATAAGCAATACCTTGAATACGTTGATCAATACTAAGCGCAATGCTATCTGGCTCTACGCGTTCGCGTTCATCCAATACTTCAACTTCGCGCCCCTGTGCATCTTTACGAATAGTACGGCGGCCTTCTTCACCTGTTAATGCGTTTTCGTAAAGTTTTTCAATGCCTTCAATCCCTTTCCCGTCAATATTGGTAAAACCAATAACATGCGCGCTAACCTCTCCCGCAGGATAGTAACGTTTAGATTCATCTAATAAATGAATGCCAGGAAGGCGTAAATCGCCAATGTAATTAGCAACGGCAGGAGTAACTTGGCGCTTGAGGTAAACAAATCGACGAGTCGGATCATCTAAAAGTCGAGTGTTTATTTTTTTTGGGTCAATACGTAAAACATCAGCGAGTTCACGCCAACGCATATCGTTTTTGTAATATAGTGCGGTGCGCTTATTAAGCTCTGCGGTATTATCTATTAGTGATTGTTGATCTTCACCACTTTTACGCGCTTGTTTAACAACTTTAGCGACGAGTGATTTATGAAGTGCCTTAGGATCAGCATAAACACTAACTACCGGTACGCTTACAGCGAGTTCTTTGCCATTGCGGTCAAAAATCATTCCGCGCTGCACATGTAGTTTTTCAACACGTACGGTGCGTTTGTCACTTTCAGAACGCGCTTTATCAGGTTCAATGACTTGTAAATAAGCAGCGCGAGATACCAAGGTTACAAACACCATAAACACAACAGCGCACACTAGCATGAAACGCCATGTAATTAAGTTATTTGCTGGTTTTTTCCCTCGCGTTCTCATTGTAATATTATTACCTGTTCGTCTTGGCTTGTCGGCCGTTTCATTTTTAACTGCGATATAGCAACTTCTTCAATACGCGCATGCTGCGAATAAAACTCTTCTTCAACCAGTAAGTAACGCCACTCCAAGTCAAGCTCATCACGCTCTTGCAATAGCATATCTTGTTTAATTAGCTCACCACGTGAAAGGTGGGTTATTTGTACAACAGTAAAACAAGAAGCGAATATCACAACCAACAAAGCCGAGGTAAGCGCATTCGCTCCTAGACCTTTAACTATTTCAAAAAATAAGTTGGGTGGTTGACGATGATTCGCTTTTTTACTCATCCCAATCTCTGTGCAATCCTAAGTACTGAACTACGAGAGCGTGGATTTCGCTGAACTTCTGCAGCACTTGGTTTAATAGCTTTACCCACTGCTTTTAACGTCAGATTTTTATTTATTTGAGCGTCAGTTAAAGGCAGACCTCTGGGTAACACTTCTCCCCTACTCTGTTTTCTAATAAACTGTTTAACAATACGGTCTTCTAATGAATGAAACGAAATAACCACTAAACGCCCACCAGGCTTAAGCACGTTAACAGCAGACTGCAGCGCAGTTTGAATTTCTTCTAGTTCGCTATTTATGTAAATACGAATTGCTTGAAAAGTACGGGTCGCGGGGTGCTTAAACTTATCTTTTACCGGCACTGCTTCATCAACTAAATCAGCAAGCTGCTTAGTTGTAGTAATTGGCGTGTGCTCTCTGATCTCAAGAATTTTATGAGCAATACGTTTACCAAACTTTTCCTCACCCAGTTTTTTAATTACATGGGTAATATCATCTAATTCAGCCTCAGCTAACCACTGTGCTGCACTTCGCCCAGTTGTAGGGTCCATTCGCATATCAAGCGGGCCGTCTTTCATAAAACTAAAACCACGCTCAGCGTCATCAAGTTGTGGCGACGACACACCTATATCCAATAAAATGCCATCGACTTTACCAATGAGATCGTTTTGCTCTGCTACTTCGTAAAGTTTAGAGAAGCGACTATGAGCAATTGCAAAACGAGAGTCATCTGCAAACTTTTCAGCAGACTGTATTGCTTGTGGATCTTGATCGATTGCTTGCAAACGACCTTCATCACCAAGGCGAGCTAATATTTGCCCTGAATGACCGCCACGTCCAAATGTACCATCCATGTATATACCGTCTGGCTTAATTGCAAGGGCATCGATAGTCTCATCCATCAAAACGGATACATGTTCAAATTGCGCTGTCATTAGCTATTGTTTGCCTTTTTTTGTGCTATCAGAGTGTGAAATTATCTAAATCTAAGTTGGGCTCAAAATCACCAAGCCTTTCAAGCTCAGTATCTTGGCGCATCTGTTCGTGCCAACGCGCTTCATCCCAAATTTCAAATTTATTCATCAAACCAACTAGCATGATTTTTTTGCCAAGCTCTGCATGTGCACGCAATGAAGGCGCTAACAAAATTCGACCATTTTTATCGAGTTGATACTCAGTGGCGTTCCCGAGCAACATACGTTGCATGCGACGGGCTCGTGGGTTCATATTCGAAACTTTTGCTAAGCGACACTCTATTTCGAGCCACTCAGCCAGTGGATATAACCATAAACACGGCTCATTTAATGCGACGGTACAAATAACCGTTCCCTGATCTTCAGACAATAAAGGTTCTCGGTACTTAGTTGGTACCGCAAAACGCCCCTTGTCATCCAAACTCAGTGAACTTGCGCCACGAAACATAAAAAGCCTACTTTGAGTTATTTAAAGCAACTATAAATCACTTTGATCCAATTTGATCCACTAAAAACCACTTTTCTCCACAGTGCTCCAGTTTAGGGCTTGACAAGGCTTTTTGTCAAGTAAGCAGGCTCGCTTTAACAAGTCTCAAAGCTAGAAAAAATAAGGGTTCAAGCAAAGCGATTGAATTGTGTGGAAAAAAGTGGAGTCATCGTATAAAAAAAACTTTATTGGCTTTAAGTAACCTACTTTTGACAAACTACACTTACTGAATAAACAGTGAATATTCACTGTTTATTTAATCCTTTTGTATTGCTTTGTAAAATTTACTCAAATGGGGAGTAAGAGTTACTGTTTATTTTTAATAAAAAATATCGAAAAACACTCACAAACATTAAAAAACCTTAAAATTCAATGACTTTAAATAAATATAAAGTTTGGTTTAATCATTGCATCATCCAAATCACTATTTAAATACTTTAACTTATTAAGGATTGATTATGGCTACTGCAACAAATACGAAAGCAAACACAACTTCAGATATTAAGCCCGACGTTAAATCATCAAATACAGAAGCGCCTCTGACAGAAAAAGCGGCATCTGCTGCACATGATGCGGTAGATGCCCTTTCTAGCAAAGCGGCAACAGCTGAAAGCAATGTTCGCAAAGGCGCTTCTAGTTCAGCTGAAGCACTCAGTGAAAAGCAACTTTTAGCACGTGAAAAACTAAGTGAGTGCACAGCTAAAACACGTGCTTTTGCAGCTGAAAATCCATTAGCAACAGCAGGTATTGCTTTTGCTGCGGGCATGTTAATTACATCATTATTTCGTCGTAAGTAACCTGTTATGAATAACCCACAAACAATCGCTGCCAAGGATGGTAATGAACAAAACCAAACTACTGAGCAACCGTGCCAAAAGGACGATTGGCAAGATCATATTGCAAAGCTTTTAACATATTCAAAGCAGCTCAAGGATGATTATCAGACTCAAGGAGAGATCACCCATCAGCTTGCCAAAGCTGAATGGCGGTTATCGCTTAGATCGCTTGCATTGATCACGATATTTTTAGGATGCTTTGCCAGTGGTTTGGTTTTGTTGTGGGCGGGGATTTTAGGTGCTGTTGGGTTTGCTATGTTCGATCTATTTGGATCGGTATGGCTTGGTATTGCAACAGCAACTTTACTGCAAATAGCATGTTTAGCATGGCTTTGGAAAAACACCGTTTATCTGAGCAATAAAATTGGCTTTAGTAAAACATTTAAAAGCTTAAAGCAGCTATTTAGTTTGTAAGGAAATTAATATGTTAGTTAATTATTTAATTAAAGAACCGAACAAGAACGTTCAAGCTTTAAGTGAAAAGATGGATATGCAAAATGAATTAAAACGCCAGCACCATGCGGCATTTCAATACAGATTAAAGCGTCTAGCTGCAACTAAGGTAGGTATAACCAGTGCCTTTTTAGCTGGTGCCGCCGTACAAGCAGGCAAAAGCGAAACAAGCTTAGTAAGAAAATACGGTTGGCTCGTAAGGTTATTAGCTTAAAGCCAATTAACTTTGCCGCGATCTGATCAAAGGTAGTCAAGTGCTTTTTGCTAAACAAGATTGTACATTTAAAACTATAATGTTACTCGACATGACAAAACCAATGACTGCTTCCATCACCTTTTAGTATAAATCCCTAACATGCCCAGAAAATACTGAATTTATCACTATAATAAAACCACTTTTTAATTCAATTCGCTTAATTAAATGAGCTTTTCAACCCCTCGTATAAATACTTGAGAAGTCCATTACGCAACTTTTTTCATCTATGATTTAAATCCAACAACAATAGAAATATTGATCACCACATTTGCAAGAAGTGATCTATGCAGCGCTATAATAAACAGCGCTGGCATGGCTAACATTTGTAAAAAAGAGATTAACAGTTAGCAGAGCTAATAATTCAACTTTTTAGAATTAAAATCCAGCATAGTTGCTATTTATACATTAAGGATAATACGTTATGTTTATAAAACCTCCAAAAAAAACAGTAAGCATTTAAAAATAAACAATTTTTCTGCAAAACCCTATATTTAACATGGTTATTTTTTCTTTATTTGACTACAATAATCGCTCAGGGAAATAAATTACAGGGAACAGATTATTTTTACTTCATCACTTAAAAGCCAGCTCTATCGATTATTAATTTTGCTTAGCATACCGGGCGCTGCTGTAACGCTATTTACACTGTGTATTGAGCGTGGTGCTGCAATAGAAAAAAGTGAAGAAAAAGTAATTAACATAGCAAAGCATTTAACTCACCATCAAAAACAGATGGTCAGTGATGTTAAAAAACTAACTTTGTTTTTAGCTAAAAAAGTTTCAAATCATCAAGCTCTTCCAACCACTTGCCCAGCTTACTTCACTGATATTAAGGCGCTTTATACTAATGTGGCCAATATAGGCATTGTCGATAAAAACGGTGATGTAATGTGCGTTACCAACGGATATAGTAAAAATATTAATATAAGCGACCGCCCATACTTTAAAAATGCTATTTCAAAGAAAAGTTTTTCAATCGGATATTTTCAATACGATAGAAGCATTCAAGCACAAAGCGTTAATTTCGCTTACCCAATTATCGATGAGAATGGTCAGCTTATCGGTGCACTTGTTACCGTTATTGCGCTAAATTGGTGGAGTCTTGAATTAAATCAAGCCAGCTTTCCAGATGGAGCAAATGCGGTTATTGCTGATTCAAATGGGTTAATTCTTGCTAATTACCCTAATTCACTAAATCAGCTAGGTAAAAAGATTACTAACGAAAATTTACTCCACGATGATAAATTAAATGCCGTATTTAAAGATAAAAATGGGGTTAACCAAATATTTCATCGTTCTGTTTTATATAAAGACATAAATAACAATAATTTAGATATTTATATAACGCTTCCTATTGATGACTTTATAGATCAAGTTAACCTTAACTTTATTAAGACCATTTTGGCTTTCCTAGCTGCCATCACCCTGTTAACTTTTTTAGCGCGAAGAGTAATTAAATCAAGTATATTCAACCCTCTTAAAGATTTGTCAAAAGCCACTGATCAGCTAGCCAGAGGCAGCATGCCCGACAGTAACGCAAAGCCTAACAGCCCTGAGTTATATGCTTTATATAAACGCTTTGAGGTTATGGCTGCAACTCGATTAACAACAGAAGCAAGATTAAAAAACAAACACGATGAACTCACCAGCTTGCTAAATGCCTTGCCTGACGGTTACCTGAAATTGAATAGTGATGGAGAGCTGCTCAATGTTGGTGGCCATATAAGCCCACTATTACTTACAAAATCAACCGCACCAATGAGTTTATCGTGCTTATTACCAAAAGCGAATGCACAGTTACTTTTGTCTTATTTATCCAAATCAAAAAAACAAGTGACTCTTGAATTTAAACTCGATGAAGGTACTGATGATTACTTTTTCGAAGCGCGTATTAATGCTCTTAATAAAGAAAACGAATACATACTCGTGCTGCGAGATATTAGTCAGAAAAAACAAGATGAAAAAGCACTGCATTTAGCGTCATTGGTTTACAGTAACAGCAGTGAAGGCATGGCAATAACTGACGCTGATGGCATAATTTATGATGTTAATCCTGCATTTTGTAAAGCCACGCTATACAGCAAAGAAGAAGTTATTGGTAAAACAACACATATTTTATCATCCGGTAAACACTCTAAAGAATTTTATCAAAAAATGTGGTCAGAACTTCAAGCCACCGGCCGTTGGCAAGGCGAAGTTATAAACCGCAGAAAAAATGGCGAACTTTATACTGAATGGTTATTAATCGATACCATATACGACGATAACCACACGCCTATTCGTCGTGTCGCTATTTTTACTGACTTAACAGAAAAAATTAAAGCGAATAACACAATTTGGCGACAAGCACATTTTGATCACCTTACCGACTTACCCAATCGTTTAGAGTTAAAAGAGCGTTTAAATCAGCGTTTTTCAGATTTAACCAGCGAAGATAATCAACTTGTTGTTATGTTGTTAGATATCGATCATTTTAAAGATATTAACGACACATTGGGCCATCATTACGGCGATCACTTACTTAAGCAAGTGTCGAAACGCATAGTGCAATCTGCAAAAAATGCAGAGTTTGTAGCAAGAATTGGTGGCGATGAGTTTGTTATTGTATTTAATAAAATTAAAAGTAATCGCCATATAAACCAAATTGCGAGTAATATTTTACTTAGCCTATCAACAGTATTAAATGTCGAAAAAGAAGAGTTATTTATCAGTGCAAGTATAGGTATTGCTTGCGCACCTTCGGATGGTGAAAATACTGAGCAATTATTAAAAGCCGCCGATCAGGCGATGTATAAAGCAAAAAGTAATGGCCGAAATGGCTTTGAATTTTTCTCTGCGGATATGCGCGAACAAGCTCAAGCACGTATGCAATTATTAAAAGATTTACGAAGCGCAATAGAACTCAAACAATTCGAGCTATTTTACCAACCTATTGTTAATTTAAGTGACTTGCACATCCACAAAGCCGAAGGATTAATTCGTTGGCAACATCCAGAAAAAGGCTTAATAAGCCCTATTGCGTTTATTCCGCTAGCTGAAGAAACCAGGCAAATAAACGCACTTGGTCAGTTTGTGTTTGGCCAAGCCTTAGAAACACTCAATGACATTAAAAAATTAACCAGTAGTGAATTTCAAATAAGCGTTAACGTGTCGCCAGTGCAGCTTTCTACACTTGATAGCGGCATAGATGATTGGCCTAACATGTTAAAAGCAGCAAAACTTCCTGCTTCTTCTATTGTGGCCGAAATCACAGAAGGTTTGATGGTTAACCCCGAAGAGTTAACACAAAAACGTCTTAAAACCTTGGTTCAGTCGGGTATGCAATTAGCGCTGGATGATTTTGGCACTGGTTACTCTTCACTTGCTTATTTACAAGAAATGGACACCGACTACCTTAAAATAGATAAGCGTTTTGTTGATAATATTACGCAAGGAAGCCAAGAGCTTGCCCTTTGTGAAGCTATTATCGTAATGGCGCACCAATTGGGATTAAAGGTTATTGCTGAAGGTATTGAAACAGAATTACAAATGCAATTACTGCTCGCTGCAGGATGTGATTACGGACAAGGGTACTTATTCTCCAAGCCACTAAATAAAAGTCGCTTTATGGCACTTTTAGCAGATAAAAAGATGATCATTTCTATCTAAGATTAAATAACGCCACAAGTGCAATAAAAGCAAGTTCTTCACGGTCAAGTTACTCAATCGATAAAAGCAGTAATAGGATTGAAACATGGCAAAGGCAACGTTAGAGCAATGGAGAATGTTTAAAGCCGTTGTTGAGTGTGGCGGATTTGCAGGTGCAAGTGCCGCAGTGCGTAAGAGTCAATCAACAGTACATCATGCTGTGCAAAAGTTAGAAGCGGCTCTGCAAATAAAGTTACTTGAGGTGAAAGGTCGAAAAGCATTTTTAACCGACAGCGGTAAGCTTATTTTACGCAGGGCTGAATTTTTAATACAAGAAGCAAGTAACATAGAGTCAGTTGCCACTTCGCTCAGCAAAGGTATAGAAAACACCTTAAAAATAGCCGTTGATGAAGCACTCCCCCAAGCTGTTTTATATCAAGCTCTTGTTAAAACGAGTGAACTTTACCCATTACTAAAAATCGATTTAATCGAAAACGTACCTACTAGTACGAATGAGCTTTTAAACAATGCCGTTGTTGATTTAGCTATTTCATCTATTCCTACATTTGATATTAGCTGCGATAGGCTGTGCGATATAGAATTTATTGCCGTAGCTCATAAAGAACATGTTTTGCATCAGCATCCTGAACAATTAAGCTTTCACGATTTAAAATCACATCGACGAATCATAGTGCGCGATTTAATAACACACACCCACTACAACGAAGATTGTAGTGGTATAAAATGCTTAGATTTAGATATGCACTGGACTGTGAGCCATTTACGCGACGCTATTGATATGGTGAGTCAAAACTTAGGTTTTGCGTGGCTACCAATAACGCATATATCTTACCTTATTGATAATAAAACATTAAAAACGCTTAATTTGGCACAAGGCGCAACCCGAGCTTTGCGCTTATATTTAACGTGTGACGACACCGACAGACTCGGGCCTGCAGCACAAGAGTTTAAAGATCAGCTAAAACTAATTATTAACAAAACCTAAGTAACCAGCTTAAAGTTAAAGTAATTTACTTTAAACATCTAAATTATCGGCAACATATGCGCCTCTCTCGCCTCGCTTTTTAGCAGGTCCCACGGTGCTATCCTTCGCCGTTTGCTGCTCTGTTGCCGCATTTATAACCGCACCTAGCGTGACAATATATGCACTGATATACAACCACATAAGCATAATCACTACACCACCTAAAGAGCCATAAGTTTCGTTATAACTCGCAAAGCGCGACACATAAAATGAAAAGCCAATGGAGGCTGCAATCCAAAGCACGGTTGCAATAGACGACCCCATCGTGATCCAACGCCACTTAGCCGCCTTACGATGCGGTGCATAGCGGTATAACAACACCAATGCAAAGTTAAATGTAAATGCAAGTAATGGCCAAGAAATAAGCTTAATTAATAAATCAATACTCTCTTTTAAGCCCACTAAATTAAGGACAATAGGTAAAATACCTATGATCACAAGTGCAAAAATGGCGACAACAATCGCCCCAACCGAAAAAATAAATCGCATTAACAATGCTTTAAAAAAAGATCGCTTTTCGTATTCGTGATAACTAATATTACACGCAGTAATTAATGCTTGGCTCCCCTTTGAACTACTCCAAATCGTTAATACTAATGTGCCCAAAGCACTAAAGCTCAAGCTTGTGTGGGAGCTTTTTGCAAGATTAGATACCTGCGATAAAATAAGCTCCCGTGTGCTTTGGGGCAGCAAAGTAACAAATTGGCTTAAATGCTCACTAATATCAGTGGGTGATGCAAAATAAGCATAAACCGACACTATAGCCGCAATAGCAGGAAAAATAGCCAGCAAGGCATAAAAAGCCACACCAGCGGCTACTAACGATAAATTATCTTGGCTTGTTTGTTTAAAAATACGCTTTGCAATATCCCACCATCCCAAAATAGGAATGTGCGCTGGTTGCTTTGCTTGCTGACCCCGTTTAGCCTCACTCATCCTAAGCTCCTGTATTTGTAATATATTGATATAGCAAAATACTTGCCAAAACAAAATAGTGATTGGTATTAAACTTGCTACTATGTAGTTTATAAAGGACTCAAACATAGACAGGCAGCCATGCACAGCATTTTACCAAGCAACATAACACTCACTAATACGCTACCTGCGGCAGAAGCAATTACTGTAAGCACACTATCGTGGCCGTTTTTTTATGACCAAGGTATGCAATTACTTCACACCGCAGCGCAATTATTACCCACTTTGTTATTAGGTGTTATTTTACTCGTTATAAGCTATTTAATTGCGGGGCCACTGTCGCGATTACTTATAAAACCCATTGATTTTATAACCGACAGTAAACTGGTTGTGCTAGTGGCTAGGCGTGGTATTAGTACCCTGATTATTTTATTAGGCCTGTACTTATTTTTACGCTTAGCTGGGCTCACTCAGTTTGCTGTTGCTATTATGAGTGGCACTGGATTAATCGGCTTGATTTTAGGTTTTGCCTTTAGAGACATAGCTGAAAACTTTATTGCCAGTTTACTTTTAAGCGTGCAACGCCCTTTTAAAATAGATGATGTAATAGAAGTAGACGGCAGATTGGGTGTTGTTAAAAAAGTAACGGCGCGTGCAACAACTCTCGTTGATTATGATGGTAACCATATTCAAATACCTAATGCGACAGTGTACAAAAATACCATTAAAAATCTGACTGCTAATCCAAAAATGCGCGGAAAAGTAGAAATAGGTATTGGTTACGATAACGATATACGCAGTACACAAACTCTCGCCCTAGATATTGCCAATCAACAAGCTGCAGTACTGAGCGACCCACCTGCGCAAGTACTAATAAAAAACTTAGGCTCATCAACCATTAACTTTATTTTGTACTTTTGGGTTAATGGAGAACAGCACAGCCCACTAAAAGTCAGCTCCCAACTAATGCGCGAATTAGTTAATGAGTTTACAAAACAGAATATTAGTATGCCTGATGATGCCCGCGAACGAATTTTACTAAATACACCAAATACTGAACTTGATAGTTCAGAGCAGCCACAATCGCATAGTGAAACCAAAAACACCGAAACACATGAGCAAACCCAAACACTTAATGATGTAAGCAGTGATACCGACGAAATTAGAGAGCAAGCCGATCAATCACGCGATCCTGAGCAAGGGAAAAATATTATTTAAGAAAGGTAAATTGTATTGACCACACAGCAATAAACTATAAATCTTGACCTTTGATATATGAAGTCAAGATTTGGCCCTCGGGGTCTAGGAAAGAATGTGGTCTCTCATCTGCTGATGAACTTTTAGAGAAAAAGCACCATCCGACTAATGATCTTGCAAAATACTTATCTGCAGTAGGTGAACCCAAACCAACTAATCTACATGAAGCTCACCATATAGTTTCTGGTAAAGGAAGATACAATAAATCTGCCATGATGGATGCCAGATTAAATTTGCATTTAATGAATATAGGAATAAATGATCCACATAATGGTATTTGGTTAATCAATTTTGTAAAAAATAAAGCAATTGATTGGTCAACTACTAACGCACCGCCGCATCGTAAAATCCATAGATATAACTATGAAACATGGATTGGCGCAATGTTAGGTGAGAGTATGGCTACAGATAAGACAGTGTTCTTAAATAAGCTTAGAAATACAAAAATGCTTATCAGAACAGGCATGTTACCTGCTAGAATATTTGAAAAAAAGGATGAGTTATGGAAAGGGATCTAGTAATTTTCAAAATACATAAGCCATCAAAAACATACGACATAATCGACCTCACCACTGTCCCTATGGCAAAGCAAATTGCTAAAGAAAAAGAGATCAGTTTTAACGAGGCAGTGAAAATAGCTATGGATGATTTCCCAAGAGGGAAAGCTAAAATATTAGACGTTGTAGAAAATGGGTTTAACTGTAAAGTTGAGAAAGAAGCTGAGCAACAAGACTATGATATAAACTTATTTTCGAGTTACTTGGTGTTAAATAAAAAAGCTTACACGGCCATAGGTAATCATTTACAAGGCTGCGGGGAATTTGTTCCATTAAATTGTGAGAAAGAATTATTTTTATTCAATCCACTAATTTTTGAAGAAGAAGATAAGACTTTGACGGAAAAAGCTTATCTAGATGGATTTGAAGATGGTCTAAAATCTCTGGCCTTTAAGTCCGATCTAAATCTAATTTTTAAGTCGAGCATGCAAGGTGGAAAATCAATTTACTGTAATGCCGCATTTAAAACTCTTGTGAAAGAAAATAATTTAACTGGGATTACTTTTAATAGTGACTTACTTAGCATTTTTGCATAGCAGCCTCTAAACGCAGCTTTATAATTCGGAATGCCCTCACTCACGACTATAAAAAGTATCCTTGAAATATTAAGTCTAAACTAACGTTAATATGTATTAACGTTAGTTGAAATGGGCTTTCAGAAGGCTATTTCACAACTTTGAACATATACACCCTTGCTAACTAGTTAAGCCTTTTTAAATTCTTTCTGCCTGTAATTAAGATCGCGTCTTTATGACTAGCTTTTCTAGTAAGTTTATTCAGGACTTTTTGTTGAGTTTCTGGAGTCCAAAATATCTTTAAACGATCCATAGCTCTCGTAATTGCTGTATAGAAAATACTATGGGATATATCATCTTCATTCGCATCTGTGATTACTATTTTCACCGAACTATATTCTAAGCCCTGTGCCTTATGGATGGATACTGCATAAGCTACTTGAAAAGGGACTGTAGTATTGAGAGTATCGTCATCGTCATCACTAGAGTGTGGTGAATCAAAAACCGTAAAGCGGACAATAGATTCACTAACCCAAGTCAAGTCATAACAATATGAAACGTCAAATTCATTTAGATCCCTATCGAGCCTGATATCGAATTGAATCCATCCTGGCGCTTGTGAAATATTAACAATCCAACCTTTTAAATTGTTATAAATTACAGGCCTGAAACGCTCACTATCTGAAAATAAAACAGGATCACCAATTTTATATGTTGATTCTCGCCAGAAAAACCTTGCTCCTTGATTGCCACTTTGAAGAAACCTATTGATATTATTAATTCCGTATAAACCATCGTAGTTCAAACACAATATGATTTCATCCTCGGAATAATTTTCAAAGAGCGAACTATCTAAATCAGTTGAGTAGTTATTCTTAACCATGATTTCAGCTAGATCATTACTACTTTCTCTTACTTTCCCCCAAAACTTTAATAGCTCTTCATTGTCCGTCCTAAAAGGGGTTTTTAACTCGAAAACTGATAAGTTAGGTATAAATGAAGGAGCAATAGTAAACCAATTGCCAAATTGTATTGACTCTATCTGGTAAGAATCACCTACAAGTACCAAAAGTTTATAAGATGTATGTTGAAGTACCTTTAATAAATCCGCATTACTTACAGTGCTACACTCATCTATAATCAATACATCGAACTCTTCTGCACTTCCCCCTCGAGCTTGCTTGCTTATAGTTCTAAACGTTGAATTTTGTGCACTAACTCTGCGTTTTAAGTTATCTATGGCCGGATTCGTATGGGCTAAGAATAGCTTACTTTTATCATTAAAGTACTGTGCTATATGGTGAATCATAGTTGATTTACCTGTACCAGCCGCTCCATATATTAAAGCTACTTTAGATAAACTAAATAGGTTTTTTAGAGCACTTACTTTTGTAGGATCGTCAATAAATTTAGGTATAGTTGTTAGCCATTGCTCAACAGCTTGAGTATAACCAGCTATTCCTACAACGGTACTGTCCTGCAAATGGTTAATTATTGAGGCTGTTTCTTCTTCATATTTTTGAACAAAAACATGCCCTTTATCTAGACACAACTGCCGATCCATATGCTTGTAATATAGCTCTTTATTATAATTAGTAATCAGAGTATTTATATCACCATAATCACTGAGTTCAGAAATAGGAGTATAAAGGACGCCGTTTTGCTCAACATTATTTTTAATTTTTCTCGCGAATAGCTCATGCTCTCTACCGTGTAGTTCTATACATTCTGCAACATCACTAAAACGAGGGTTATGCCCAATAAGAGATGTACAAAAGGGCATTTTATCAAAAGGGTTACAACCAAACTTAAGGTTCAAGTTTGATAATAAATAACAGCTATCTCTAGAATGTTGGGCCTTAATAATTTGATTATTCATTCGTAATAATAGATAACGAATAACATTATGGCCTGAAGAATTATTTAGAATAAAGCCTCTTGCTTTATCTAGTGCTAAGAATATCTGTGGAAACTCTCCACTAGAAAGTGCTTTAGCTCTTTCTGACATGTAATGTAGCTCTGGAGAGGTTACAAAATCGAGGAGGCTAGTAGAGCTATTGCTCAAATAGTTCATTAAATGTTGGTACTCGAATGAATTTGTTCTAGTTTCGATATCTAGGTCTAAAATTTTTGAAAAGTTTTTCAATTCACATGGCCTAATTGAAACACTCCATTTACGAATAATCGTAATAGGCATAAATTGACCAAGTACTTTAATATTATCTTGATGCAGAGTAAGCATAGCTGCATGCTTATCCGCAATATCAAAATTTGTGAATGCTATGATTCTATCAAACTTGTTTGCTTTGTTTGTAGCTCGATAGAAAGTAACCTCATAATAAATTCTACCAAAGCAAAAAAAAGGCCTTTTTCTATGGATATAGTAACGTTCAGAGTTAGCTGTACTTCCTTGGAACATGCCTATCTCTTCAACTACAGAGGCTATTTTTTCGTGGTATTCGCGTAGTGATGGATCTAAGTCAACAGGAAAGCATTCTAAGTTTGAGAGTATATCAATGTTTTTTTCACTCTTAATCAAAGCCCTTATTCGATGCAGGTACTCATAATATTTCAGCATTAATCTTTCAGAGCTATCGCCTTCAACTGTATAATGTGAAACGCTAATCTGGAGGAGCTTATGAAACTTATTTAAGAAGTTTAACTTCCCACTCCCTCCAATATGGGCGAGAGCAGGGTTCACTTTGTCATATAAAAAGTCAGAATTTAAATTATTTGAATGAAACAAAACAGCAACTCCTTCCACTAAATTTCTTAGTTGAGAAAGAATATTTTGCGACAGCAAATCTCGCTGACCAGCTAACTGGCTAATATTATTACATATAGCTCTTTCAGCACTATGAATTTGATCCCTAACCGATCCCATAAAGGTTCCATCCTTAATTTGCATTTGAAAAGTGTTAAACTTATATTTTAACCATCACTACTTTAAAGCCTTGTAAATTAACAATCAATTTTTGTTTGAGGAACTTATTTTAAAAGCCCCAATTACGTCTGATAACCTTTTCAAACTAGCTCCACCATGCGTATATTTGTCTGTAATCCCACCTTTTGAAAGTTCATGACCAACCACTTGTTGTATCAGTGAAAGATCAAACGAGTGGTTATTGCGTATGTTACTTATGAACGTATGCCTAAAGCTATGATAACTGCGTAGTTCATCCAGCTCATTCACACTTGGTATTTCAAGCTCCACAACTAAACGACCGAACCAACTAGTTATACTCTCAGCCGACGTTATTTCATATAAAATACGTTCCTCTGCTTGTTCTACATACTCTAAAAAGCCAAGCTCGATTAAGCGTTGATGGATAGGAATTTTACGTTTTGCGTTGTTTGTTTTAAGGCGTTGTGATTCGTGTTCATCAGTTACTAATATGTAGTTAATACCATCTTCAATACGAATATCAGGCTTTCTTAACTGATATATCTCTGTACGTCTTGCGCCTGTGTACATGGCTAATAAAAGTGACCACTTTTGCCACGCATGTTTAGTCTGCATTGCGAATGCTTCAAACTTATTAAGTTCTTCGCTATTAAAAACACCACGAATACGCTGTTTAAAGTCTCGTTTTATAGTACATGGTGAATGCTGAATATATTCAACAGTATCTCTTTTAGCATACGAGAAAATTCCCTGTAACCACTTGTAATAGCCTTGAACTGTTTTAGGTGTCACTAAGTCATTTTCTGGCACATCAAAGTCTAGGCACTCTTGCAGGCTCATTTTACTGTATGGTGCGCGATTCTTTTTAGGTAGCTGATAACAACGGTCAATAAAACGACCTATATCACTCGCTTTATAACTTTCAATAGGTTTGTCTTCACTCAGTAAACACCATGCTTCATAGTGACGATCATATTCTTTTACAAGCCTATCACTTAAACCAGCATTGACTTTAAAATCTAAAAACTCGGCATAAACTTCTGAAAATAATGGGCCTTGAATTTGTTGTTTTTCTTCTCTTGGCTGACTTTCAGCTATGGTGTATGAGCTTTTATTAAACATTGAATCTAATAAATGTTTTTGCTCTGAATCTTTAGTTAAGCAAGAAGCCAAGTATTTAGCCTGCAAATTTCTTGAGGTTTCTAGCATACTTTTGAATGCTGAATACTCTAATGAACCATGCTCGAATTCTACATCGTGTTTTTTGAGAGTATCTATTGCATCAATGTTATCAGCGTAAAAGTTATCGTCTTCATCTGAGTAATCAAACAAGTCTTCATCCGTTTCAACTTCAGAACTATTAAACATACCAGCGAGTAAAAATGTATCTAATTGGCGTGCAAGCTGACGAACACTTTTTTCGATTTGTTTATTAGCTACAATATCGGCATTACTTAAACCACTATTTTTAAGTGCCATGTACTTACTAACCAAAACATAAATATTAAGCACTTCGTAATCATTATTTTTTAAAGCTTCAACCAATAATTCACCTGTTTCACCATCTGCAATAGAAAGCATAATGTTTGCTGCGGTTCTTAAATGTGTAGGTGAGTGATTATTTAGCGGCTTCGCTTTAATGCCATTTATAGAATGTGCTGTTGAAGCATAACGTTGTTCTTCTTTTGCTATTATTTTTTTGCTTAGCTCATGGGTAAGTTTTTGCTTCATATGAATTAAAATACGTTTTGCTTGAGTGATTAAAGTTTCAGTATCTATATTGTGTCGATCACTCGCAAGTATTTTTAGTTTATCTAGTTCGGGTTTGATCAATTCAAGAAAGTTTAAAGCATGATGAAGGTGTTTGGTTTTAAGTGAAATGCGTATATCGGAGCCGATAAATTTACGAGGGAAAACATAACGAAAATAGTAACGTTCTTTTCGTAGTATGAGGTGTTCGGGGAGTTTGATATGTCTCATTAAGTTACCTATGTGTAAGTAACGTATTGAGTTTATTTGGCACACTATTTGGCACACTTTTGAAACTTTGTGCCATGATATTAGTGGTTCAAGCGTAAGCACCTAATAAATCAGATGCTTACGCTTGAGTTTGAGTCAGCCGGTAAGCCGGGTTTTGTCCTTTCCGAAGAAAGTGATAATCATTCGTCTAGGCCATAAATCGCTCTATGGCTCAAGCAACCTACCCGGTTCTCACGTGGGCCACGCGTTCATTATTTAAAATGATAGAACCCTATTTGGTCTTGCTCCGAGTGGAGTTTACCTTGCAACCGACTATTACTAGCGGCCCGGTGCGCTCTTACCGCACCCTTTCACCCTTACCAACCGAAGTTGGCGGTCTCCTCTCTGCTGCACTTGTCGTGGGCTCGCGCCCCCCAGCCGTTAACTGGCACTCTGCCCTGTGGAGCCCGGACTTTCCTCCCCCTGATCATTTTCGTCACAGGCAGCGATCATCTTGGCTGACTCGGCGCGCAGTATACATGAGGCGAATGCCAAGCGCAGTAAGATTTACTCTTTTTCTTCAATAATTGTTTTATATAAGGCGTTTTTTTTCATTCCAAAGTATTCGGCAACAACACCACAGGCTTTTTTCATTGGCATTTCATTTTCAAGTAGTGCCAACATTTTGCGTGCTTCTGGTGGAACGTCGTCTACTTGCTTGGGTTTACCTGGCAGCATAAGTACTATTTCGCCGCGTTGCTTGGTTGGATCGTTTGTTAAAAACTGTTTTAGCTCACTTACGCTGCCGTTAAAAAATGTTTCAAACGTTTTGGTCAGTTCTTTAGCAAACACGACTTGTTGATCGTCGCCAAGTGCTTGGGCTAAATCATCAAGGCTTGCCATTATACGGTGCGTGCTTTCGTACATTATGCTGGTCATGCTTGAATTAACGGCTTCGGTAAAAA
Source organism: Pseudoalteromonas sp. S558 (assembly GCF_005886635.1). NCBI lineage: Bacteria > Pseudomonadati > Pseudomonadota > Gammaproteobacteria > Alteromonadales > Pseudoalteromonadaceae > Pseudoalteromonas > Pseudoalteromonas sp. S558. Next base: position 41,250 of record NZ_PNDU01000077.1, read on the forward strand.
AGTCTTGGCGGGCTTTACTTTTAGCCGGCGTAAAGCCTAAAAACTGAAAGCGGTCGGTGGGTAGCCCAGAGCAACACACGGCTGTAATTGCAGCACACGCACCAGGTATAGGTGTTACATGTGCGCCTTGCTCGCGGCATAAGTTTACAACCGCATAACCTGGGTCACTGATCAAGGGGGTTCCAGCATCAGAAACCAGCGCGATATTTAGCCCTTGGTTAAGCTGATCAATTATTTGTTGCGCTTTTTGCTTCTCGTTATGATCGTGTAATGCAAAGGTTTTAGCCTTGATACCAAAGTGGCTGAGTAGCTTGCCAGTATGGCGAGTATCTTCAGCAGCTATTAAGTCGACTTGCGATAATGTCGCGATTGCACGCTGACTTAAGTCGTCATAATTGCCAATTGGGGTGGCTACGATGTAAAGAGTGCCAATTTTCTGTGAATTCTCCTCATTTAACATTGAGGTCTCCTGCGTCAGTCAGTAATATAAGCAAATCGCGTTAACGTATTGGGAAATCATTGTGCGACTTAAACTAGTTAGTCTATTAATTATATTGTCAGGGTTATCGGCTTGTAGCACAACCGAAAAACCAACTAAAAACAGTGATAACATCAGTAACAGTGCTAATGCACTAAAAAATCAAGCAACCAGTGCACAATCTATCTATCTATTAGCTCAAAATCGTCAAGGTGCCGATAAAATACAGTTATTATATAGCGCGCGCGATGCTGCTATTAATGAAAAAAACTGGCCTTTATTAGAGCAAATAGGCAGTGACCTTGAGCTAACAGCAAGTGTTGATCAGATTCAAAACCGCCTTTATATTGCGTTTGCGCAAAAACAACAAAATAAAAACAAACAAGCCTTGGTTATTTTGCAGTCTTTAGACGGTCAACTTATTCAGCCTGAACATTTTGCATGGCATCAGTTTTTAACTGCCAGTATTTATGCATCACAAAATTTTCCTAAAAAAGCAGCGCCTTATTTTTTTAAAGCATCAGAAACAGCAGCTAAAAATAATATTGATATCCCGCAGCTTAATGAAAGCTTGTGGGATAACTTAAAAAAGCTCTCGTCTTATGCACTTGAGCGCTTTAACCGTGGAGCAGTGATCCAACAAGGTTGGGTTAACCTTGCTTTATACTACCAAGTTTATGCAAATAGCGGTGTGGAATTAGACCAAGCAATTAATAATTGGCGACGTCGTTATACAGGCCATCCAGCAGATTCTATTTTACCTAAAAAAGATGCAGCGCTTACCGAGTTAGCAGCCATAAAAATTGAACGCTTAGTGGTACTATTTCCGCAGTCGGGCCCTAATGAGCGTTTAGGTGATGCACTTAGAGCTGGCGCTTTAGCGGCGCTGGATACAAAAAAGATAGCTGAAACTATTTTTATTGACGAAAACCTAAGCACCGAAGAAATTGCAATACAGCTTGAAAAAATTAAGCCTGACTTTGTGATTGGCCCACTACTTAAGGCTAACATCGACAAGCTAGCGAGTGCTAAAACATTAATTGATACACCCGTTTTGCATTTGAACACACTTGATGGCGAGCGTATTTCACTACAGCATTACTTTTTTGCATTAAATCCAGAACATGAAGTAGAACAAGCATTGGAGCACTTTTTAGCTATGGGTTACCAAAAACCTATGTTACTTGCGCCTAATAATGCTAACGGACAACGTCTAGTTGATTATTTTAATTTGCAATGGCAGCGCTACAGTGAAACTAAAGCGCAAATTGGCTTATACAATGATAAAAAAGATATGCCAAACACCATTACCAGTTTGCTCGAAGTTGATAAATCAAAAGAACGTATAAAAACTGTAAAAGCGTTATTTAAGCAAGAAGTCGAAAATGAAACACGCTCACGCGGTGATATAGACGTTATTTATATTCTAGGTGATGCAATCGAAACACGTTTAATTAAACCTTACTTAGATGTAAATGTAAGTACATTTGCGGACAGAATTCCGCTTTACGCTAGCTCAAAAAGTCATAGTAAACAGATTGATCGTACAGACAAAGGTGATTTAGATGGCCTATACTTTACCGAGTTACCGTGGATGCTTAATTCACAACTAAAACAATCAAATTTACGCTATCAATATAATACATTGTGGCCTGATCAGGCTGATATAAGCCAGCGCCTATTTGCGATGGCATACGACGCTGTACTCGTGTTACATGATATTAGACAGCTAAGTATAATACCTGGTAAGCAGTTTAATGGCCTAAGTGGCAAGCTGTCGGTCAACAGTAATGGCTATATAGAACGCACACTCGATTGGGCACAATATGCAAACAGACGCATTAAACCTGTTAAGTTAAAAACACAGCGTCCTATTCCGTTATTTATGCAATCAGCGGGTGAAATACACACTATAAATTAAATAAGGGGGGCGACATGTCGTGGTTTAAAGAGCTGTGGCAAAATAGTCGTGAAAAAGGCCAGTATTATGAGCTTGAAGCACAAAAATACTTAGTTACTCAAGGGTTAATCCCGATTGAACGTAATTATTACTGCCCCTTTGGTGAGCTTGATGTCATTATGAAAGAAGGCAACACCCTTGTATTTGTAGAAGTTAAATTTCGTAAAAATAATTCACGCGGTGGTGCAAACTATGCGTTAAGTCCGCAAAAGCAAGCAAGGCTAAAACGCAGTATTTATCATTATTTAGCGGCTAAAAATTTGACAAACGAAGCACTAAGAATTGATTACGTAGCCATAACGGGAGAGTCATCCCCTAAAATAAACTGGCTTAAAAACGTATTTTAAATACTTAAGCAACATGAGCTTAAGTTCAATATAAAGATCAAGTATAAATTATTGGTAGGCTATGCAAGACACAATTAAAGAAATTTTTACAGAAAGTATTCAAGTTCAAATAGCCGCAGGGGAAGTACTCCCCAGTGCGCTTGAGTCAGCGGCATTTACAATTGCACAAAGCATGATAAACGGAAATAAACTCATTTGCTGCGGAACCGCAAATTGCCATATGTTGGCACAGCATATGGCGGGAGTATTGGTTAATCATTATGAAACTGAGCGTCCGTGCCTACCTGCTATTGCTTTATCTCAAGAAAATGTAAATTTAGGGCAAGCTAGCCAAAACGACGAACATGAAACATTTGCTCGGCAAGTTCGCGCATTTGCTCAGCAAGGTGATTTATTACTGGTATTGGCAATAAATGGTAACGAAAAGCATATTATTTCTGCAGTAGAGGCTGCACTAACCAAAGATATGAAGGTCATAGTCATGGTTGGTGATGATGGGGGCGAATTAGTGGGTTTGCTTGGCCCTAATGATGTAGAGATCAGAACACCTTCTAAACGTCCTAGCCGCATTATAGAATCTCATTTGGTTAACTTACATTGCTTAAGCGAACTAGTTGATTTAACGCTTTTCCCGCAGGATGAAAATTATGTTTAAACGTGCTCTTATTGTTTTAAGTACTGTTGTGTTATTACAAGGTTGTGCCGCTGCAATTGTTGCAGGCACGGCTAGTGCAGTGACCTCTGCAAACGATCGCCGTACTATTGGTTCGCAAATTGATGATAACAACATTGAAATAAAAGCGAGCATTGCTTTTAGTGAAGTAGAACGTCTCGAAAAATTTGCTCATATTAACGCTATAAGCGTTAATGGCATTGTTTTACTTGTGGGTCAGGTTCCAAACCCAGAAATGAAAAATGAAGCTCAGCGTACCATTGAGGGCGTAGCTGGTATTCGTAAAATACATAACCAAATTCGCATTGGCTCGAACATTGGAGTCACTACACAAACACACGACTCTTGGCTTACATCAAAAGTTAAAGCACAGTTACTCACCGCAAAAAATATCAGTAGCAATAACATTAAAGTGGTTACCGAAAATGCTGAGGTGTTTTTAATGGGCTTAGTCTCAGAGCAAGAAGCAAATCAAGCGGTTAATATTACCCGTAATGTATCAGGCGTTGAGCGTGTAATTAAAGTATTTGAATATATGTAAAAATAATAGGCATAAAAAAACCGCTTAAAAGCGGTTTTTTTGACATTTATATATTATTTAATAACACGTAAATGTGAGCCTTTTTTCTTTTCAGGCTTTTCTGGCGGTGTTTCATCAATAAATTCAACTGATGAATCAACGCTTTCAAGCTCTGGAGCAAAGTCGTCTTCGTCCCCTAAAAACTCGTCTACTGTAAAGACTGTACCTTCACCATTTTCACGCGCATATATTGCTAGCACTGCACCTAAAGGCACATACACTTGCATTGGCTGACCACCAAAGCGCGCATTAAAGCTTAGTTGGGTTAAGTCTAACGAAAACTGTGTTACTGCTGATGGGCTTATGTTTAAAACAATTTGTCCATCTTGAACAAACTGTGTAGGCACTTGCACATTAGCAAACTCAGCATCTACCACTAAGTGTGGTGTGCATTCGTTATCGACTATCCAATCAAAAAAGGCACGTAATAAATAAGGACGATTAGGTGTCATTATAAACGGATCTCACGCTCAGCTTCAGTTAAAGAAGCTTGGAATGATTCACGCTCAAATAAACGGATCATGTACTCTTTCATTTCTTTAGAACCCGCACCATTAAGCTCAATACCAAATTCTGGTAAGCGCCATAGTAGTGGAGCCAAGTAACAATCTACTAAGCTAAACTCTTCACTCATAAAGTAAGGAGCTTCGTTAAAGATAGGTGCTACAGCTAGTAATGCTTCTGTTAACTCTTTACGAGCTTGAGCCGCATCTGATGTGTTGTTGATGATTTTATCAGCTAGGCTGTACCAATCAGTATCAATACGGTGCATCATTAAACGGCTACGGCCACGCATTACCGGATATACAGGCATTAGTGGAGGATGAGGAAAACGTTCATCAAGGTATTCCATGATGATATTTGCCTGATATAAACCAAGCTCACGGTCAATCAGTGTTGGCACTGTACCGTAAGGGTTAATTTCGTGAAGTGCTTCTGGCAGGTTATCTTTTTCAGCCAAATGAATATCTACACTTACACCTTTTTCAGCAAGTACAATGCGTACTTGGTGGCTATACATACAGTTAGCCCCAGAAAAAAGGGTCATTACAGGGCGCTTATTGGCAGCTACGGCCATGCCTACCTCCATTAAATCACTAAAACAGCAATAGGGGCTTAAGCCCCTATTGCAAAATTACCTTTAAATATGTTCAAACTTAATGAACATCTCTCCAGTATTCTTTCTTAAGCATAAATGCCAAGATAAATAGGATGATTAAAAATCCAATTACCTTAATACCTAGTGCTTCCGACTCAAGACGTGAAGGTTCACCCACGTACTCAAGGAAGTTCGTTAAATCACGAGCTGCTTGATCATACTCATCTACGCTTAACTCACCCGTACCATCTGTTTCAGTAGCAACCACTTTAGTCACTGTGTGACCGTGCTCTTCTACTTCTTTAGTGATAGGAGCTGGTAAACCTTGTAGTTCTTGAAGAACATGCGGCATACCTACCGATGGAAAAACAATATTGTTAACTCCAAACGGGCGAGACTCATCTTTATAAAACGATTTTAAGTACGTGTAAATATAATCAGGTGATTTTACACGCGCAATTAGAGTCAAATCCGGCGGAGCCGCACCAAACCATTTTGCTGCATCGTCTTTTGTAATTGCATTTGTAATATGGCTACCAACTTTAGAACCGTCAAAAATCAACTGCTCTAAACCAACTTCTGTTGGGATACCTATATCACGAAAAGTACGCTCATAACGCTGATACTGCATTTGGTGACAACCTAGGCAGTAGTTCATGAACAACTTTGCGCCGCGTTGTAAAGATGGTTGATCAGTAAGGTCGTTATTAGCTTCCATTAAAGGAACCGACGGACCCGCTGCCATAACCATGTTAGGCAACAAGTTTACTGATAAAGCAAATAAACCAATAATAAGCTTCTTCATCATTTTGTTAACCTCTCAGGCAATGGCTTAGTTTTTTCATTCTTACTGTATACGAACAACAGTACGAAGAACATAAAGTAAGTCACAGTACAGATTTGAGAAATTATCGTTTTCAGATCAGTTTGTGGAGTTGCACCCACCCAACCTAAAAGAACGAAAGTAACAACAAAACCTGCAATGTTCCATTTATGGAAACCACAACGGTAACGAACTGACTTAACCGTACCACGGTCTACCCAAGGTAATAACGCAAGCACTACAATCGATGCACCCATTGCTGCAACACCGATTAACTTATCAGGGATTGCACGTAAGATTGCATAGAATGGCGTAAAGTACCAAACTGGAAAAATATGCTCAGGTGTTTTAAGCGGGTTAGCTGCTTCGAAGTTTGGACCTTCTAAAAAGAAACCATTCATCGCAGGCATAAAAAACACAACCCAACAAAACAATATTAAGAAACCAACCACACCCACAATATCTTTAACTGTGTAATAAGGGTGGAACGGTATTGCATCAACAATGTCTTTTTTGTCAGTGTAATACTCATGAAATTTAAATTTAGGCTTATCTTCTTCAGCTACAGAGCCTTTCTTACGCTTAATTTCAACACCTTCAGGGTTGTTTGAACCCACTTCGTGTAAAGCTACAATGTGTAAGAAAACTAAGATAACAATAACCAGTGGTAATGCAATTACATGCAGTGCAAAAAAGCGGTTAAGCGTTGCACCCGATATTACGTAATCACCACGGATCCAAAGTGTTAAGTCATCACCAATTACTGGAATAGCACCGAATAATGAAATGATTACCTGTGCACCCCAAAATGACATTTGGCCCCAAGGTAATAAGTACCCCATGAACGCTTCAGCCATTAATGCTAGGAAGATAAACATACCGAACAACCACAGTAGTTCACGTGGTTTTTGGTAAGAACCGTAGATCATGCCACGGAACATATGCATATATACAACAATGAAAAACGCTGATGCACCAGTTGAGTGCAAGTAACGCAATAACCAGCCATATTCTACATCACGCATGATGTATTCAACTGAGGCGAATGCGCCCTCAGCAGATGGCACAAAATTCATCGTTAACCAAATACCTGTAAGAATTTGGTTTACTAGTACGAGCATGGCTAGTGAGCCAAAAAAGTACCAGAAGTTAAAGTTTTTAGGTGCTGGATACTGTGCAATGTGCATGTTCCAAACACGTGTCATTGGGATTCGGTCGTCTATCCAACCAATAATCTTACCAAACATTAGACTACCCCTCTTTCTTCGCCCACTAAAATAGTGGTTTCATCTAGAAAAGTATAAGGTGGTATTTCTAAGTTTAATGGTGCAGGTACCGATTGAAATACTCGGCCAGCCATATCAAATTTAGAACCGTGGCATGGGCAGTAGAAACCATCGTCAGTCCCTTCTACTTTTTCACCAAAGTTACCTTGTAAAAAGCCAGGAGAACATCCTAAATGCGTACAAATACCTACAGCCAAAAATATTTCTGGGCGTAATGAACGGTAATCATTTGTTGATGATTCTAATTGTTGTGGCTCTTGCGATTGCGGATCACGAAGTTGACCTTCATGTTCTTTCATCTGCTCAAGCATTTTTGGGGTACGTGATACAACCCATACAGGTTTACCACGCCACTCGACACGTATTAATTGTCCAGGCTCAAGTTTGCTGATATCTACTTCTACAGGCGCACCCGCAGATTTAGCTCGCTCACTTGGATTCCAAGACGCAATAAAAGGAACAGCAGCCCCAGCCGCACCAACACCACCAACAACAGAGGTAGCTATGGTTAAAAAGCGACGTCGGCCATTGTCTACAGGCGCATTGCTCATCCACTTATCTCCACTTACGATTCTCAACACTTGCTATATTGAGAACATCAGTTACAGCAGGTTAATTATTCGAAATTTTTAAAATAGAAACGATCATAATTAAAACCCTTGATTAAAACAAGGTTATTCACAGCCTCATGCTCTAACAAACCCAACTTCACCTAAGGTGCAATAAGCCAGTTTGAGTATAGGGCCGAATAGTTATAATACCGTTTCTGTAAAAACAATGTACTGACCAAGATCAACTTCACTAAACAGAAGCTGTAAAAACTACCTATAGCGTCGTTCAACCGATCATTTTACTTACCGGACAATTGTAGCAAATAAATCCATCAATTAACTGATGGATTTAAACTAATTACGATAATTATTTAACTTTTTTGCAGCTATCTGACAATTTCATAACTTTCGTTCGATAAATACGCTGCTCTTGGCAAATATGATCATCAAAAAATCATCATAACCGGATATAGAGGAATCAAAATAACTAAACTACAATAGCAAAACTTTTGATTCTAAAACAAAAAACCCAGCATAAGCTGGGTTTTTGAATTCTTGATAACGTATAGATTAACGTTTTGAGAACTGTGGACGCTTACGCGCTTTCTTAAGACCCACTTTCTTACGTTCAACTTTACGTGCATCACGAGTAACGAAACCTGCTTTACGAAGTTGTGGACGTAGTGACTCGTCAAACTCCATAAGTGCACGAGTGATACCGTGACGGATAGCACCAGCTTGACCAGTTGTACCACCACCAGCAACGGTGATGTAAAGATCAAATTTTTCAGTCATATCAACTAGCTCAAGAGCTTGATGAACAACCATGCGTGCTGTTTCGCGACCAAAGTACTCTTCTAAAGAGCGCTTGTTGATTACGATGTTACCAGTGCCTGGGCGTAAGAATACGCGAGCACTTGAACTTTTACGACGACCTGTACCGTAGTATTGATTTGCCATGATGGTGCTCCTTAAATGTCTAGAACCTGAGGCTGTTGTGCAGCATGGTTGTGCTCAGTACCTGTGTAAACTTTAAGTTTACGGTACATAGCGCGGCCTAAAGGACCACGTGGCAACATGCCCTTAACAGCCTTCTCGATGATCATTTCAGGCTTTGCAGCTTGAAGTTTATCAAAAGTAGTAGACTTAAGACCACCTGGAAAACCAGAGTGTGAATAGTACACTTTGTTTTTGAATTTGTTACCAGTTACAGTAACTTTTTCAGCGTTGATAACGATGATATAATCACCAGTATCTACGTGCGGTGTATATTCAGCTTTGTGCTTACCGCGTAGGCGATGAGCGATTTCAGTAGCGATGCGACCTAAAGTTTTACCTTCAGCGTCAACTACGTACCAGTCACGTTTTACTGTTTCTGGTTTAGCAACAAACGTTTTCATTTATAAAAATCCAATGTTTTTCAATTAAAACCACAAGTAGTTAATATTAACTACTGCTCTAAGTTTGCTATAACCCCTTCGAGTTTTAGACTTTTGCGCCGCTCACAAGTGGCTAGACTATATGAAGGCATAGAACGCAACGTGGCAGACTCGGGAGTATACCAGCACTTAAACTACATTGCTACCGGCCGCCTGTTTTTTCCACAAAATATTTAACTCAGATAACTTTATTACTTTTTGCTTTATACCAAATGCTCTTTTGCTAAATATTCTAAAGATTGCATTTCCTGTAAGCGGCTAATACAACGCTTAAATTCAAAGTTGAGATTACCCTGCGTATAAAGGTCGGTGATTGGTTGCTCTGCTGAAATAATTAAGGTTACATGACGCTCGTAAAACTCATCTACTAATGCAATAAAACGCCTTGCTGCATCATCGTTTGTTTGTCCAAGCTGTTTTACGTTAGATATAATCACCGTGTTATATAAACGACTAATTTCCATGTAATCGACTTGGCTACGCGCGGTTTCGCACAATTCACTAAATTCGAACATCACCACACATTTAGCCACTTTGCGGGTTTTAATTAAACGCCCTTCAATTTCTATAGACTCGTTTAATTGCCCAGGTTCTGGCGAAAGCTTATCGAAGTAGTCAAATAGATTTTTATCGGCTTGCTCATCAAGCGGGCTATGAAAAATTTCGGCTTGCTCAAGTGTCCGCAATCGATAGTCAATGCCAGAGTCTACATTAACTATGTCAGTATTAAGTTTAACTAACTCGATTGCTGGCACAAAACGCGCTCGCTGCAGGCCATTTCGATAAAGCTCATCCGGCACTATGTTCGATGTAGCAACAAGTACAATACCGCGCGCAAATAGCGCCTCCATTAAGCCGCCTAACAACATGGCATCGGTAATATCTTGAACAAAAAACTCATCAAAGCAAATGATGTCTGTTTCTGCTTTAAAAATATCCGCTATTTTCTCTAATGGATTTGCGGTGTTATTTAGCTTTTTAAGCTCATCGTGTACTCGGTGCATAAAACGATGAAAATGCACGCGCATTTTACGTGTACCTGGTAAGGATTCATAAAATGTGTCAACTAAATACGTTTTACCACGCCCAACTCCCCCCCAAAAGTACAATCCTTTTATAGGTGCAGGCTCATTTTTACTAAATAACTTAGCAAAAAAGCCTTTTGATTTTGGCGCTGCCTGAGTTAAGTCATCGTATAAACGTTGTAAATGACGCACCGCATTTTCTTGTGCTGCGTCATGTACAAAGTCATCTCGCTTTAAGTCTTGTTGATATGTTTGCCAAGGAGTCATATGTATTTACAGTCAAAACGCAGTTTAATTTGAAAAGCATATTAACACGCATCATAACTCGGGGTATATTACCCTTAGTATGATTCGTAATTGAATCGGCATTTATTAGTTATTTTCCCAAGGGGTAGAATTATGGGTACAGTTACGTGGATAGGTTTAATTGTCATTACTGCTGTGGTGGCATTTTTTATTGGTGCATTTATTACTAAAAAGCAATTCAAGCAAGATGAGTTAAAAGAACAAGCAGTACAAGCTCAAAATGCGCTTGAGCAATATCGTCAAGATGTAGCAGATCATTTAGCGAATACAGGTAAGCTCGTAAATAAAATGAAAGAGAACTATGATCAACTACTTAGCCATGTTGAGGCAACTAATCAACTGCTTTTAGAGGATAGAAACCAACAACCAGCCGAACCTTTTTTCTCTAAAGAAACAACGGAGCAGTTGCAGGCGTCTTTAAAGGAACGTCAATCAGATCGTTCATCGGCTAAAGCACAACCTGCTGATTACGTATCAGGCGAATCAGGTTTATTTGCTGGCCAAAATAAAGTTTCAGAACATTCTAAAGCATCTTGATGAACTTTTTTTTGACCCCATAGTCTTTAGATATAACAGCTTTGTTGTTTTATTTTAATAAACCGAAAAGGGCTGCTGTAAAGTAGCCCTTTTTGTTTTGCTTTATCTTAAGTGGAGTTACCCCTGACTATGAAAATGAAATTATCACTTATCAGCGCAGCTATCTTATCTACAAGTTTATTAATAAGTCCTGCCGCATCTTACGCAAAAATGCCAATTGCAGTAAATGGTCAACAACTTCCCACTCTCGCACCTATGTTAGAACAAATATCTCCAGGTGTTGTGAGCATTCAAGTATCGGGATCTAAAGAAGTACGTCGTCGTGCAGATCCGCTTGAATACTTTTTTGGACAGCAACAGCCCCGAAGCCAGAAACGCCAGTTTAGTGGTTTAGGATCAGGTGTAATTATTAATGCAGACGAAGGTTATGTAGTTACAAATAATCATGTTATTCAAGATGCCGAAAAAATGGTTGTCACTTTAGAAGATGGCCGTGAATTTGAAGCGACTAAAATAGGCACAGATAAAGAGTCTGACATTGCGCTTTTGCAAATCGATGCTGATGACTTAACAGAAATAAAGCTCGCTAACTCAGATAAATTACGTGTTGGTGACTTTGCGGTCGCTATCGGTAATCCATTTGGCCTTAGCCATACAGTAACATCGGGTATTGTGAGTGCGCTTGGTCGCAGTGGTTTAAACATTGAAGGCTATGAAGACTTTATTCAAACCGATGCAGCTATTAACCAAGGTAACTCTGGTGGCGCTTTAGTTAACTTAAATGGTGAATTAATAGGGATTAATACGGCTATTTTAGGTGCTTCAGGCGGTAATGTAGGGATTGGTTTTGCTATCCCTTCTAATATGATGAAAAATCTTGTTGATCAAATAATTGAACACGGTGAAGTGCGTCGAGGCTCATTAGGTATTTCTGGCCGCCCACTTGATGCTGGCCTTGCTAAAGCGCAGCAACTTGACGTAAAACAGGGTGCTTACGTTATGCAAGTAATGGACGACACAGCGGCCAGCAAAGCAGGCATTAAAGCCGGCGATGTTATTGTTAGTATTAACGATAGTGATATTAGCGGTTTTCACGAACTGCGCAGTAAAATTGCCACATTGGGCGAAGGCCGTGAGATCAAACTTGGCATATACCGCGATGGAAAAATTAAAACGGTTAAAGTAACCCTTGATGGCGCATCGGGTATTACTGCAACCGGCGAAGAGCTGCATCCTGCTTTTCAAGGTGCCGAACTCGAGAACGTACAAAAAAATAGTAATAAAGGTGTTGAGGTTAGAACGGTAGACCCTCGCTCTCCTTCTGCGCGTGTTGGTCTTGAAGAAGGCGATATTATTATGCAAGTAAACCGCCAACGTGTAGAGACAATTCGCGACATGAATAAGATTATCGACAATACTAAAGGCAATATAGTGCTAGGCGTTAAACGCGGGCGCGAGTCGATTTTTATTCTAATTCAGTAATAACACAACACAACTAACGTAATAAAAAATAACAGCGGCACTTGCCGCTGTTATTTTTTTTGTGTCATCATAAAGAGATTGCTCACTTACATAATAAGAAACTCGTGCTGAAATTAATAAAATTTATTCTCCCCCCTTTATTTGCAGGCCTTAGTATTGCTTTTTTAGTGGTTTTTTTCAGCCCCAATATGCGAGCCGCTTTATTGCCTAATGTGCCTTTACCCAGCGCTATGAGCGCCAGTCACCTGAGTTTTTCGGATGCTGTAAAGCGCGCAGCACCTTCTGTGGTCACTATTTTTTCTGAGAGTATTTCTAAAGAGCCACGTTATAAACGCAAAAACACGGTGCAAGAACTCGGCTCTGGCGTAATCATGTCGCAAAATGGCTATATTCTCACCAATTACCATGTAGTTAATAATGCAGACCAAATCATGGTAATTTTAACCGATGGCAGGCGCTTTTTTGATGTACAGCTTATTGGGTTTGATACTATTACCGATTTGGCGCTCCTTAAAATAAATGCAGAGCACCTACCTATCATCCCTATAAATGATGACTACGTATCCAGTGTCGGCGATGTTGTACTTGCTATTGGCAACCCGCTCAATTTAGGGCAAACGATTACCCAAGGCATTATTAGCGCAACAGGCAAGCAAAAAATTACGGATAGCCCTTATAATAATTTATTGCAAATGGATGCGGCGATTAATGTGGGCAACTCAGGTGGCGCACTCGTCAACTCTAATGGTGACTTAGTCGGGATTACTTCTGCTCAATTTAAAACGCGTGAGAACCTTAATATTCAAGGAATATTTTTTGCTGTTCCCTACACGTTAGCAAAAGAAGTAATGAGTAAATTAATCCGCCATGGTCGAGTTGTACGCGGTTATTTAGGCTTTGAAGGCACTGCCGTTGATAGCACTGGCAAAGAGGTTAACGATAGCCTTACACCGGTATCTGGAATGCGTATCACTAACTTAGACCCTTTGGGTCCGGCTTGGCAGGCTGGTATTGAAGAGCAAGACATTGTTATTAAAATTGCAGGGCTTTCTGTGGCTAACCCACAAAAGGTACTAAAAGAAATCGGTAATACAGAGCCTGGTAAAGAAATAGAATTTGAACTTTACCGCAATGGTAAAATAGAAAAGATCATGGTTACAGTCGCTGAGCTTGAGACAAAGCTATAACACGATTGTATTCGCTTAGAAAATAAAAAAGCGCGGATAAAACCGCGCTTTTACTTTAAAAACAGTGATTAACTGCTTTTACGTTTAATATTTGCACCTAGCGCACTTAGTTTGTCCTCAATACGCTGATAACCTCTGTCAACATGATAAATACGATCTACAACCGTTTCACCTTGCGCTACTATTCCCGTTAAAATTAAGCTTGCTGAAGCACGTAAATCGGTAGCCATAACTTGTGCACCCGTTAGACTTTGCGTATCACCACAAATGGCGGTATTACCCTCAAGACGGATGTTTGCTCCCATACGTTGCAGCTCTGGTACATGCATAAAACGGTTTTCGAAAATAGTTTCGGTTATGGTTGCACTGCCATTTGCCACTACATTTAAAGCAGTAAACTGGGCTTGCATATCGGTTGGGAAACCTGGATGCGGTGCTGTTTTAATATTAACAGCTTTAAGTTCGCGACCACGCATATCTAGGTAAATACTATTCTCATGAACCTCAAGAAGCGCATTCGTTGCTCGTAATTTTTCAATTACAGGTTCAAGGGAGTGAAAGTCGGTATTTTTACAAAGTACTTCACCACCAGCCATTGCTGCAGCGACTAAAAACGTACCTGTTTCAATTCTGTCAGGCAAAATACGATGCTCACATCCAGCTAAACGTTCAACGCCTTCGACCTCAATACGACTAGTGCCTGCACCCGTAATTTTAGCGCCCATAGCAATCAAGCAATTAGCTAAATCGATTATTTCAGGCTCACGTGCTGCGTTATCAAGCACCGTTTTACCATCAGCAAGTGCGGCGGCCATCAGTAAATTTTCGGTAGCGCCTACGCTTACCATTTCCATAAAGATTTCAGCGCCTTTCAAACGCCCATTTACCTTGGCATTAATATAACCATTTTCAACGCTTATGTGCGCGCCCATGCGCTCTAGACCTTGAATATGAATATCTACAGGACGAGCACCAATAGCACAACCACCAGGTAAAGACACTTGAGCTTCACCAAATCTTGCAACTAAAGGGCCTAAGGCAAGTACAGATGCGCGCATTTGTTTAACTAAATCGTATGGCGCTAATGTTTTATCAACCGTAGCACCATCAATAATGAGTGTGTCACCTTGCCAAATAACATCTGCACCTAAGGTTTTTAATAGCGCTTCGGTAGTAACAATATCGCGAAGACGTGGCACATTGGTAAATGTACTTTTACCATCAGCCAATAGTGAAGCAAATAAGATAGGAAGTGCGGCATTTTTAGCGCCAGAAATAGTCACCTCACCAGCAAGTGAAGTGCCACCTTGAATTACAAATTGATCCATTAGGAGGCCCTATTTATTGCGGTAAAATAAATTTTTGTTCACGCTTCCACTCTACAGGAGTAAATGCACGAATAGATACGGCGTGAATTGTACCATCTGAGATGGTACTCATTAGTGGACCATAAACTAGCTGCTGCTTTTTAACTCGGCTTAAACCGTCGAAGCATTCGCCTACTGCAACAACTTCATAATGACTACCATTGGCTTTTACATGCACTTCAGCTAATTGAAGTTCTTCGCGTAATAATGTTTCGACTTGGCTAGTTTCCATAACTCTCACTCAAATAGGGTTGTAACTTGACCCAATTGCATTAAATTTTGCAATTGCTCAGGTAAATTTTGCAACTCAAGGCGAATGCCTTGCTGCTTTAATTCTGCAAAAGAGTGAATTAACCAAGCTAAGCCCGCCGTGTCAACCCTAGATACCCCACTTAGGTCAAAATAGATGATTTTATGCTTAGTTAATAGCTTATTGTTCAGAAGCCGTTCATCGCCAATTGAATTTCGAGTAAGCTCACCGCTTACCCGAAAGTGTTGTTCATCAACATGGCTTATCGCCAATTTAGTCATTTGCACCATTACCTCTAAACTGAACCGGTAGCTGACTCTTTTGCTCTAAAAGGTTACTTACATTGTCGATACCTTGCTGGCGCAAAATACCTTGTAGTTCACTTTGTTTCGCATCTAATAAACTAATACCTTCAGCAATCATATCGTACGCACGCCATTCACCGCCACGATCTTCTCGTACCTTAAAGTCAATTTTGATATCTGGTTTACCATCTTCAATGATTTTAGTTTTAACAACAACGACATCTTTACCTTTAAATGCTTGCTCAGCACCAAACTCAACTTTTTGATTTGTGTACTGTGTAAATACACCCGCATACGTTGCAACTAAGTACTCTCTAAATACAACAATAAAGCGTTGGATATCTTTAATTGCCTGTGCTTTTTCGGCTTCATCCGTTATCGCACGCACTTTAGATACTTCACTACCTAATACGCGAAGTGCAGCGTATTTATAATCTATGTAAGGCATCAATTCTTCTTCAACAATAACGCGAAGATGCTCACTATCTTTAATGATTAGTGGTTGATCCTTTTTTATTCTTGCAAATGTATTATCGGCAACTTGGCGAACCATTTTATTAGGATTGACGAGCTTAACATCAGCTGCATTTATACTTTGCGCAAACGTCATTGTACCTAGTGCTATAATAGCTAAAAACTTTTTCAACATAATAATTACTCACTACCTTGGTTGAATAAAAACTGCCCAATCAACTCTTCAAGTACGATGGCAGACTTAGTATCAGTGATTGAATCGCCGTCACCTAGCGCTTTACTTTCTACACCAAATAAATCGTCAATTGCTTGGTCTTGCTTGTTTTCGGTTACTGTTTCGCCTAAACAACGTTGTTCTGCAGAATTTGGCGAAATCACTGGGTGGAGACCTAAGTACTGCTCACCCAAAATCCCCGATGTTAAAATAGAAATTGAACTCGTATCTGAAAAACGACATAAATACTGTGCATCAATAGTCATATTAACGACTGGTAAAAATTCTTGTGGATGAACATAAATAGAGTCAACTCGACCAATAACAACGCCCCCGACTTTAACTGGGGCACGTGCTTTTAATGAGCCTATATTTTCAAACTTGGCATTTAGCGAATATGTTTCGCCTGTGCCACTAATACCTGAATTGGCAACTTTAAGCGCAAGCATCGCAAACGCTAAAATTCCTAACGCTACAAAAAAACCAACTAAAATTTCTAATTTCCGTGAATTCATTATCTATACCCTATTAGCTGGTAAACATTACCGCTGTCAAAATAAAGTCAAAACCTAAAACTGCCAATGACGAATGTACAACCGTTTCGGTGGTTGCTTTACTGATCCCTTCAGAGGTCGGTACACAGTCATAACCTTTATAAAGTGCAATCCAGGTCACCACAATGGCAAATACAATGCTTTTAATTATGCCGTTTAATATATCTTGTTGAAACGACACTTGTGATTGCATGATTGACCAAAAACTCCCAGTATCAACTCCTAGCCAATCAACGCCCACTAAATGAGCGCCTATAATAGCCACAGCTGAAAATATCAATGCAAGCAATGGCATACTAATAAAGCCCGCCCAAAAGCGCGGTGCAATTATGCGTTTTAGTGGATCAATTGCCATCATTTCGAGTGATGATAACTGCTCTGTTGCTTTCATTAAGCCAATTTCAGCAGTCAGTGCGCTACCTGCTCGTCCTGCAAATAGTAATGCAGTGACAACTGGGCCTAGCTCTCGTAATAAACTCAGCGCAACTAACGGCCCCAAACTATCTTCAGCGCCATAACCCACTAATACGGTGTAACCTTGCAACGCCAACACCATGCCAATAAACAACCCCGACACCATAATAATGAGCAGCGATTGCGATCCCACCATGTAAAGTTGGCGAATAAGTAGCGGTGTGCCTTTTTTAAAATTAGGAACATGCGCTAACGCACTAAATAGCATATAAGCAGAACGACCTAGGGCCGCAAAACGTCCTAGCGTTTTATGTCCTAGCTTTTGAAATAAATCAAACATTATGCTTTTTCTCCAAGTAGCTCATCGACATAAGCTTGGGCTGGGAAATGAAATGGTACAGGACCATCCGACAAGCCTTTTAAAAACTGTTGGACTAAAGGAGATTCATGATTGCGCATCTCATCAGGAGTACCACAGCCAATTACACCTTGATCAGCAATAATAATAACGTGATCCGCAATACTCATTACCTCGGTAACGTCATGGGTCACGATTAAAGACGATAGCCCCAACACTTCATTAAGTGATTTAATTAGCTTAACTAAAACCCCCATTGAAATTGGGTCTTGACCAGCAAATGGCTCATCGTACATTATTAGTTCTGGATCAAGTGCTATAGAACGAGCAAGTGCAGCACGCCTTGCCATACCACCTGACAACTCTGACGGCATTAAATCTTTAGCACCACGTAAGCCAACAGCTTGCAATTTCATTAGCACCACTAAGCGAATAAGATCTTCGCTTAACTTAGTATGCTCTCTTATCGGAAACGCGATATTGTCAAATACCGACATGTCGGTAAACAACGCACCACTTTGAAAAAGCATACTCATTTTAGTACGCGCTTCGTATAGCTCTTTGCGAGACATTTTAGGAATGCTACCGCCTTCAAATAAAATATCACCCGAATCTGGCTTAAGCTGACCACCAATTAAACGTAACATCGTGGTTTTGCCAATTCCGCTTGGCCCCATAATCGCAGTGATTTTACCTTTAGGTACACTAAAACTCATATTTTTATATATGGTTCTATTGCCTCTCGAAAAGCTAACATCCTTGACTTCTACTATTGATTGCGACAAGTCGCTCTCCATAAAATGTTCACTAGTGCAGCTATTTTAAAGCTTTTTGATCCAAGATGGAAAAAACAATTCGTAAGATTTTGTAATACACATGTGAAAAGGATTATAAGACTCACTCAAAACAGCTTAACCTCAGCTTAAATGGCTAAGTAAGCTGTTTTAAAGCACCATAGGTATACAGTTGACCTTACTCTTTTATTTATACTTTCATCTTGGCTTTTGTTACTATTCGCGCAATTACTATTTTGAATAACTGGCTTAACACAATGGTTACCTCGTTTGTTATTTTAATTCTTGGTTTTGCAGCTCTAGTTTGGAGTGCAGACAGGTTTGTTTTTGGTGCAGCAGCGCTTGCAAAAAACTTTGGGGTTCCAACTCTAATTGTTGGTTTAACTGTGGTAGCGATGGGTTCATCAGCTCCAGAAATGATGGTTTCAGCTTCGGCAGCACTTGCTGGTAAAACGGATACTGCGGTAGGCAATGCCATTGGTTCAAACATAACAAACATATTACTCGTGTTAGGTATAACTGCATTATTTCGCCCGCTTTCAGTATCATCTGGTACATTAAAACGAGAAATACCACTGGTACTTCTCGTATCGTTAGCTAGCTGGTATATTTTTTCTGACAACTACTTTTCATTAGCTGAAGGCGTAGCCTTGTTAATTGGCTTCATTGTCTTTATTGGCGGATTAATTATTGTATCTATGCGTGCAAAAAATCAAGACGACCCATTTGTATCAGAAGCCTGTGATGACGTGCCTAGCAATGTACCAACAAAAAATGCTGTATTTTGGTTAGTCATTGGCATGATATTACTCCCTGTCAGCTCATATTTTTTAATTGGTTCTGCTGTCGACATTGCTAAGTTTTTTGGTCTAAGCGACCTAGTAATTGGCCTAACTATTATTGCTATTGGCACCAGTTTACCAGAGCTTGCAGCTTCTATTGCCGGTGTGCTTAAAAACGAAGATGACTTAGCTCTGGGTAATATTGTTGGCTCAAATATTTTTAATATTTTAGCGGTGTTACCACTGGCTGGTATTATCAACCCATCAATCATTGACCCTTCTGTAGCAAGTCGTGACATACTAATAATGATTGGTGCAACAATTGCGCTTATTGTTATGTCATTGAACTTTAGAGGCACACAACGCATCAATAGAGTAGAAGGTAGCCTATTGTTAATCGCATTTTTGGGCTATCAAGGATATATTTTCAGTCAAGTAGGGTAAATAATGGCAGCGCTAAACTTTATTGAACAAGGCCTTCGCGTTTTAAACATAGAGCGCCAAGCACTGAGTGATATTGCACAATATGTAGATGAAAACTTTCATCAAGCTTGTCAATTAATATACGATTGTAAAGGTCGCACTATTGTTATTGGCATGGGTAAATCCGGTCATATTGGCAATAAAATAGCAGCCACACTAGCCAGTACTGGTAGTCCCGCTTTTTTTGTACACCCTGGTGAAGCAAGCCACGGGGACTTAGGAATGATCACTAAAAATGATGTGGTAATGCTTCTTTCCAACTCAGGTGAGACTAGCGAAGTTTTAAATATTATTCCCGTGTTAAAACGCCTTGGCGCAAAAATGATAGCGATGACGGGTAATGAAAAGTCAACCATGGCAACACTTGCAAACGTACACGTATGCATAAAAGTAGAACAAGAAGCCTGCCCGTTAGGCCTCGCACCAACAGCAAGTACCACAGCAACACTTGCTATGGGCGATGCAATAGCTGTCGCCCTTTTAGAAGCCCGTGGATTTACTGCCGATGACTTTGCACTTTCACATCCAGGTGGCAGCTTGGGCAAACGCTTATTACTTACTTTGAAAGATGTTATGCACGGCGGCGCAAACACGCCTATTATTAATATTTCACAAACAGTAAAAGACGCACTGATTGAAATGTCAGCTAAAGGTTTAGGAATGACCTCTATTGTTGATGAAAACCAACAGTTAACGGGACTATTTACTGATGGCGATTTACGTCGCATTTTAGAGCAACGAGTTGATATTCATACCACGCAAATTAGCGAAGTAATGACTAAATCATGTACGACCGCAACCCAAGACATGCTGGCTGCCGAAGCACTTAATATTATGGAACATAAACGTATTAATGGTTTAATTATTGTCAATGAGCAAAACCAGCCTATCGGTGCACTAAATATGCAAGACTTATTGAAAGCAGGAGTATTATAAA
This sequence comes from Pseudoalteromonas sp. S558, assembly GCF_005886635.1. Classification (NCBI taxonomy): domain Bacteria; kingdom Pseudomonadati; phylum Pseudomonadota; class Gammaproteobacteria; order Alteromonadales; family Pseudoalteromonadaceae; genus Pseudoalteromonas; species Pseudoalteromonas sp. S558. The sequence goes on from NZ_PNDU01000077.1 coordinate 61,955, forward strand.
TGCAATTTGAAGAACTCTATCAACCGCTAAGCGATGATGCTAAAGCACGTGCTAAAAAAGTAAAATTGCTTATTTGCGATATTGATGGTGTATTTTCTGATGGGCGTATTTACTTAGGCAACCAAGGTGAAGAACTAAAAGCATTTAATACTAAAGATGGGTTTGGTATAAAAGCGCTCATTAATAGCGGCTTTAACGTTGCGGTTATTACTGGACGTCACTCGCAAATTGTACAAAACCGTATGAGTAGCTTGACCATACAACACATCTACCAAGGTCAAGAAAATAAACTCGTTGCTTATGAAGAACTAAAACATAAACTTGATCTAACGGATGAACAAATTGCTTATATTGGTGATGATGGTCCTGACATGCCAGTGATGGAATTAGTTGGCTTTGCAGTCGCTGTTAACGATGCTCACCCGCTAATTAAGCGCCTGTCACACTACACCACACAAATGTCTGGCGGCTTCGGTGCAGTAAGAGAGCTTACAGACTTATTAATGCTAGAAAATGGGCACCCACTGACCACACAAGGTACAAGTTCATGAATATAGCGCGCATAATATTAAGCGTTTTATTCATCAGCTGTATGGTTTGGCTTTGGTACCCTTATTTTACGCAAACAAACATTACTACACAGAGCGCATCTGAGGTTATAGCTGAGCCTGATTATACTGCAATAGAACTAAAACAAACTGCGTATGATGAGCAGGGCAAAATAAGTCACAAAGTGACTGCTGCCAAAATGGAGTTATATCAACAATTAGGTTTTACCTTTTTTGAAAAACCTATTTTTACTTTATATAACGAAAAACAGGCTTGGCGCATTAATGCTGATGAAGCAACCCTGTACGAAGGTAAACAATTAATTTTAGAAGGTAATGTTGTCGCTAAAAATCTAACCGATAAAGCAATGATAGAAAAAATCGATGCCGATAATATTCAAGTAGATATAAAGCTACTGACAATGCGCTCAGAGCAACCTGTAGTTGTAACTGGACCTAATTTAAAGATCACTGGTAAAGGCCTTGAAGCCGATCTAAAAACCGAAGTGATAAAACTTATTAACCATACGCGAACCATATATTATGACCAATAAATTTTCAAAAATACTTATTATCCCAACGTTTTTATTAGCATTTAACAGTAATGCAGCAGAGCAGTCGAATCAACCGGCTGCCAACCAAATCTCAATAAGTGCCGATAAACAAGAAGGCCAATTAAAAGCCAATGTGGGTATTTTCGAGAAAAACGTTGAAATTATTCACGGAAATCGCCGCATTACCGCCGACCGCTTAGAAGTACACAAACGCGAAGAGCTCGGTGATAATAAGCAGCTATTAATTGCCACAGGCAGTCCGGCACATTTTGAAGAAAAACAACCCGACGGCACGACTATGAGCGCAAGTGCTGATGAAGTGCGTTACGATGTATCTAAGCGTTTTTTAACGCTTGTTGGTAATGCGCAAGTATCGCAAGCTGGGCAAAAAATAAATGCAAAAAGTATTACTTACGACATAGAACAGCAATTAATTAGCGCTGAAAAAGATGAAAATTCAACGGATCGCGTTCACACAATTTTAGTGCCTATTGAAGCTAAAAAAAGTAAAACAAGCGATAAAGGCCAACCATGAGCACATTAAAAGCAGAACTATTAGCCAAAAGCTATAAAGGCCGTGAAGTTGTAAAAAACGTCGGCCTTGAAGTTAAAGCTGGCAGTATTGTTGGCTTACTTGGCCCAAACGGCGCTGGTAAAACCACCACGTTTTATATGATTGTGGGCTTAGTACCTAGCGATAAAGGAAAAATATCTATCGACGATAACGATATTACTCTTTTACCTATGCACAGTCGTGCTAGATTAGGCATAGGCTACTTACCACAAGAGTCTTCAATTTTTAGAAAGCTAACTGTTTATCAAAACTTAATGGCAATTTTAGAAACACGTAAAGAGCTTAAGAAGCAGCAAAGAGAAGATACACTAAATAATTTATTAGACGAATTTAATATTCAACATATCCGTGACAGCCAAGGTATGGCGTTATCGGGTGGTGAACGTCGCCGCGTAGAGATAGCCCGCGCATTAGCGGCTAATCCCAAGTTTATATTATTAGATGAACCGTTTGCGGGCGTTGACCCAATCTCTGTACTTGATATAAAAAAAATCATAGAACATCTTAAAAATCGTGGGATTGGTGTGTTAATTACCGATCATAACGTAAGAGAAACCCTTGATGTTTGCGAAAAAGCCTACATTGTTTCTCATGGAGAGCTGATTGCATCAGGTACTCCAGAACACGTATTAAATGACAAAACAGTACGCGATGTTTACTTAGGCGAGCAATTTAGGCTGTAACATTTACGCCATGTCTTTAAGCATCTGCTAGTATTAATTATAACAACATAAAAGGATTGTTAGAGATACATGAGGCAATCACTACAGCTGCGCATGGGCCAGCAACTTACAATGACTCCACAATTGCAACAAGCTATTCGTTTGTTGCAACTCAGTACATTGGATCTCCAGCAAGAAATACAAGAAGCGCTCGACAGCAACCCACTTTTAGAGGTTGAGGAACAAGACTATTCTGAAGACGCTGCAGGTAAAAATGAACAAAAAGCAGACACCGATGATATAACAGTTAGCGCATCTGCCGACGATGCTCCAAGCGAATACGAACAAGACAGCGGCGAAGCACTTGCTAAAGATACGGTAAGTGACGACATGGCGATGGATGTTAGCTGGGACGAGTACATGAGTGCAGCTCCAGCCTCCTCATCAGGTCCAATGCCTGAAGACGAGTCTATATACCAAGGTGCCTCTACGGAAACGCTCCACGAGTATTTAATGTGGCAACTTCAACTAACGCCATTTAGCCCTACTGATGAAGCGATTGCGATTGCTATTGTAGAAGCAGTAGATGATTCAGGCATTTTAACACTGAGTTGTGAAGAGATTCTCGAAAGCTTCAACCAAGAAAACGAAGATGATAATGAAGTTGAACTTGATGAAATAGAAGCTGTTTTAAAACGCATTCAATTATTTGATCCTGTAGGTATAGCAGCGCGTAGTTTACAAGAGTGTTTGTGCATTCAACTTAACCAGTTTGATAAAGAAACACCCTATATTAATGAAACAAAAATGATTTTAACCGAGCACATAGACTTATTAGCAGCTCGCGACTATCGTACATTAATGAAAAAAACGAAGCTCAAAGAAGAAGAGCTTAAAGAAGTAATGACACTCATTCATACGCTAAACCCAAAGCCTGCAGATACGATTGTTAGGGAAGAGTCTGAGTATGTAATTCCTGATGTGTCAGTGAAAAAAATTAAAGGCCGCTGGGTTGTTGAACTAAATCCAGATAGCATGCCAAAAATTCGCGTAAACAGCCAATATGCTGCGATGTCTCGCACGGTTAAATCAAGCGGTGATAGCCAGTTTATACGCTCGCATTTACAAGAAGCTAAATGGTTTATTAAAAGCTTAGAAAGTAGAAACGATACATTATTAAAAGTAACTAACTGCATTGTTAAGCAGCAGCAAGGCTTTTTTGAACATGGTCCTGAGGCCATGAAACCTATGGTTTTAAATGATGTTGCTGAAATGGTGGAAATGCACGAATCAACTATTTCGCGTGTAACCACTCAAAAGTATATGCATACACCTCGGGGTATATTTGAGCTTAAATACTTTTTCTCAAGTCATGTAAGTACCGAAAATGGCGGTGAATGCTCATCTACAGCAATACGTGCACTTATCAGAAAATTAATCGCTGCAGAAAACTCAGCAAAACCATTGAGTGATAGCAAAATAGCGGATATATTGGCTGAGCAAGGAATTAAAGTAGCGAGACGTACAATCGCAAAATATCGCGAATCTCTGGCTATTCCACCGTCAAATCAGCGAAAAAGTCTGATTTAAGACGCAAAACAAAGAGGGTAATGCTTATGCAACTAAACTTAACTGGTCGTCACGTAGAATTAACTGATTCACTAAGAGACTATATAAATACCAAATTTGCGAAGCTAGAAAGACACTCTGATCATATTAATAATGTTCATGTCATTCTTGATGTAGAAAAACTAAGCCAAAAAGCAGAGGCAACAATACATGTTAGTGGTGCTGAGTTATTTGCCTCAACTGAGCATCAAGACATGTACGCTGCCATCGATTCGCTGATTGATAAGCTCGATCGCCAAGTAATTAAACACAAAGAGAAGCTTGCTCGACACTAATATGATGAAATTAAGCTCACTTATATGCCAGGACTGCAGCAAAGCTGCGGTCCTTTTTAATAGCAAAAAAAGAATTTTAGAGTTTATCAGCGAACTTGCTCACGATAAGCTTCCGTACCTTTCTCAACAAGATATTCTTAGCGCTTTACTAAGTAGAGAAAAGCTAGGCAGTACTGGTATAGGTAGAGGCATAGCGATCCCTCACGGGCGAATGAGCGGTGCACAAGAGCCCTTAGCCTTAGTACTCGTTAGTGAAACACCTATTAGCTTTGATGCAATTGATAATCGTCCCGTTGATATTTTTGTTGCACTCATAGTACCAGATGGTGATAACCAGCAGCACTTAAAGACTCTCGCAACCATTGCTGATAAACTTAACGACAAAGAATTTTGTAAGCAATTGCGCAGTGCAAAAACGGATACCGAACTGTATCAAGTTATTGTTAAGCAATCGTGATTAATATAAAGGGTGATAAATGGAGTTAATTATCATAAGTGGCCGATCGGGTTCTGGAAAGTCGGTTGCTTTACGCGTTGTTGAAGACTTAGGTTATTATTGCGTAGATAACATTCCGTTAAATCTGTTACCTTCTTTGGTACGCAGCGTTTCTGATAACTACGATAAAATCGCAGTGAGCATTGATGTACGAAACCTTCCTAAGGAACAAGAACAGTTTAATGATATTCTTGAATACTTACCCGGTTTTGCAAAGCCTACCTTATTTTATTTAGACAGCGAAGATCAAACACTGATAAAACGTTTCTCTGAAACACGCCGCTTACATCCCCTATCGGTTGACTCACTGCCGCTTGATTTGGCAATCAAAAAAGAAAAAGAATTACTTGATGTGCTAACCACTCGAGCCGATTATATGATTGACACAAGTGACTTAAGTGTCCATCAACTTGCTGAATCTATTCGTGAAAAAATATTAGGAAAAAAAGACAAGCAGCTTATTGTCACGTTTGAATCGTTTGGTTTTAAACACGGCATCCCTAAAGAAGCAGATTATGTATTTGATGCACGCTTCTTGCCAAACCCTCACTGGGAGCCTGAGTTAAAACCGTTAAATGGCTTAGATCAACCTGTTAAAGATTATTTAGCGAGTCATAGCATAGTGCAAAAGTTCACATGGCAAATTCAAACTTTTGTACAAACATGGTTACCGCATTTAGAACGAAATAACCGCAGTTACCTAACGATTGCTATTGGCTGCACTGGTGGGCAACATCGCTCAGTGTATTTAGCACAAACAATTGGTGAAAGCTTTGCGATGACACACCCCAATGTAAAAATTCGCCACCGAGAACAAGAGAAATAATTTTCACATAAAATAATAATCAGTTCAGCTTAGGTAGGGTAACGTATGCGCTTAGAAGATACCTTTTTAATACAAAACAAATTAGGGCTACATGCTAGAGCTGCAACTGTATTAGCTCAATTAGCCGTAAAGTTTGACGCTTCGATAACCTTGTTCCAAGACGAAAAAGAAGCAGCGGGTGATAGCGTACTCGCATTAATGCTACTTGAAAGCAGCCAAGGTAAAGAAGTTAAGGTAGTATGTGAAGGCCCTGATGCAGAGCAAGCCTTGGGCGCCGTTGGCCAACTGATATCACAGCGATTTAACGAACAAGAATAGTCAGTAATAAATACTTAAAAAGTAAAATTAAATTAGTTAACCTCTCCTACCAAAGTAATATTAAAATTAATTAAGGATGCCAATGCCCGAAGCTTTTGAACAAGACTATCCACTACAACAACTAAAACAAGTGACTCAGTCGCTTAACAGTGGTCAATTTGTTCAAGTTAGGCGCATGTTAGCAAAAACAGCTCCTTGTGATACTGCATTATTATTAGAATCATCACCGCATAAAATTCGCCGACTCCTTTGGCAATTAGTTGACCCTGATGTACAAGGTGATGTACTTGAAGAATTATCTGAAGATGTTCGTTTAGGCATTATTGCCCAAATGGAACCTAAGCATATTGCGGCCGCAACTGAAGATATGGGCCACGATGACTTAGGTGAAGTACTCCGTAGCCTGCCAGACACCGTTTATAAAGACGTTGTTAGCGCAATGGACATTCAAGACCGTGAGCGTGCAACACAAGCACTTTCTTATCAAGAGCGCTCCGCTGGTGCGCTAATGAATACCGATACGGTGACCATTCGCCCTGACGTTACACTTGATGTGGTACTGCGTTACATTAGGCTACGCGGAGAGCTACCAGAAGGTACCGACGACCTCTATGTTGTTGATAAACATAACTGCTTTATAGGCGCTTTATCGCTCAGTACATTATTGACTAACCCACCCGAAAAAATTGTTCGCGATTTGATGGATGAAGATTGTGAGTCAATTCCAATTTCAATGGATGAAAGTGAAGTTGCACAACTCTTTGAGCGCCATAATTGGATATCAGCCCCTGTTGTTGATGACAACGCTCAGCTACTTGGTCGTGTCACTATCGATGATATTGTTGACGTAATCCGAGAAGATGCCGAGCATAGTTTACTCAGTTTAGCGGGTCTTGATGATGAAGAAGACACCTTTGCGCCTGTTTTAAAAAGCTCGAAAAAGCGCTCAGTTTGGTTAGGAGTTAACTTATTAACTGCACTTGCAGCAGCCTTTGTAGCTAGCTTTTTTGAAGGCACTTTGGATGTATTACCAATTTTAGCGGTACTTAACGGCATTGTCCCTTCTATGGGTGGTGTTGCAGGTAGTCAATCATTAACGCTTGTTATTCGTGGTATTGCTGTCGGCCACATAAATCAAACTAACCAACGATTTTTAATGATGAAAGAGCTTGCCATTGGCGCGCTAAACGGCATTTTGTGGTCACTGTTAATAGCGGGCGTTATTGCCCTATGGCAATGGGACTTTATGCTGGGTGGCGTACTCGCCTTTGCGATGTTTATGAACTTAGTGGTGGCTGGAGTTGCTGGTGCTAGTATTCCAATAATTCTTAAACGAATGAATATAGACCCAGCGCTTGCAGGGAGTGTGGTACTCACTACTGTTACAGACATCGTTGGTATATTCGCCTTTTTAGGTACAGCCACTTGGCTGTTAATTTAGCTTTTTAAAACTTATATTTAAAAAAAGCGCGAAGTTAAATTTAACTTCGCGCTTTTTTATAGCTAGTTGTTCTAAATAAAAAATTTTAACAACATTATAGAGTGATTTAATTCGTTAAATTGTTCAAATATTTATGCCGTTTCTTT
>NZ_PNDU01000078.1:0-10482 GCF_005886635.1 Pseudoalteromonas sp. S558
AATTGCAGGCTGCACCGTTTATATCTTTATAGACTTCGCCCATCACGCCAGCAAGCTGTGCGTCTACAAGTAAATTTAACTACGGCGTCAAATTTTACCGGTAGGCGTAGAGCTTGCTCACGCGAGAAGCGAAGCTTCTAATTACTTAACTTAGAACGGTTATAAACCATCAACTAAAACTTTTACTTCACACCACACTCTTTACACTCTGAATCTTTGACTACTTTGAAATGCTGTTGCTTTAAAGTAAGCGCATCAAAGGTTATAAATACACTTCCATCTGCATGCCTTAGTAATAAGTTGATCGTAAGTTGCGCCTGCATAGAGCCTATTACACCAAGTAGCGGGCTAATTACTCCTGCGTTACTGCAATTTATAACCGGTGTAGCTTCGCTTTGTGGAAAAACACAGCCATAGCACGGGCTATCACTTTGCCTAAAATTAAAGCCCATTAACTGCCCTTTGGTTGCCAATGCAGCACCCGAAATTAACGGTGTTTTATTGCTAATACAATAACGATTAACGCTATAGCGAGTATTAAAGTTATCAGAGCAATCAAGTACTATGTCAGCCCCTTTTAACATGTTAGTTGCGTTACTCTCATCTAGCTTTTGGCAATGCGTTACTATTTCTATTTGATTATTAAGACTCGCTAATACTTTACCTGCGGCGACGACCTTGTTTTGCCCTAAGTGACTTATTTTATAAAGCACTTGGCGCTGTAAGTTTGAAAGCTCAACCTCATCATTGTCAATTAAAATAAGCGTTCCAACACCCGCAGCGGCTAAATATAAAAGTGCTGGACTACCTAACCCACCAGCCCCCACTACTGCAACCGTTGAGGATTTAAGTGCTAACTGCCCTTCAAGCCCAACTTCTTCAAGCAATAAATGGCGGCTGTAACGCAGGGTTTCTTTATCGCTTAGCTCATTCACGTTTATCAGCCTTGTTAGTATTATCCTTGTTACTATTAATGTGCACTGCTTATGGCCACTTGCAGAGCGATTATAGCGTCTACGTAATTATCAGCTTCGGTAATCGCACGCACGACGGCAACACTGCCCACGCCAGTTTTCGCTACCTGTTCAGCACGGCTTAAATCAATCCCGCCTATTGCTACTGTTGGGTAGCTTTGCATAAGCGGTACAAATTTAATGAGCTTTTCAAGACCTTGTATTTGCCCTGTCATGTCTTTTGTGGTGGTTGGGTAAATAGCACCAAATGCCATGTAACTAGGGCGATAATTATGCGCACGTAGCATTTCATAAAAGCCATGAGTAGAAAGCCCAAGCCTTAACCCTGCCTCTTTAATTGCCGCTAAATTAGCAATGTCTAAATCCTCTTGCCCTAAATGCACACCATACGCACCATGTTTAATAGCTAGCTGCCAGTAGTCGTTTATAAATACCTGTGCGTTGTATTTCTTGCCCAGCTCGACAGCTTGCTTAATGAGCTCATCTAGCTCGTCTTGCGTTTTATTTTTAACGCGTAACTGCGCTGTTTTAATGCCTTGCTGTAAGCATTTTTCTAACCAATCTGTACTATTTACAACCGCATATAAGCCCAGCGATTTACTTTCACAAGGTGCAAAATCAGCAGCCATATTAAAATCAAGCGGTACATCAAAATCTAGTTCATCACCCAGCCAGCTCCCCGGCTCAATCACTTGTGGGTAGTCATCTAAATTAGTGGGGAACGATGTATGGGCAACCGGTCCAATCCCTTCGCCGTAACGTACCGACTGTTTTAGCCCTTGGTTTATATATGCTTTAGCTAAAATAAAGGCATCTTTTAATGGGTAGTCTTTAGCTAAACACGCAGCAATTACCGAAGCCATGCTACATCCGGTGCCGTGATTATGCGGTGTTTGTATTTTTTGATTACCAAGCCAGCATTCTTCAGCATTTTGTGTATTACTATCAATACAATAATCAATGCAATAACCACTTGGGTAATCCCAATGCCCGCCTTTAATAACAACGGCTTTCGCGCCCCAGCTTAATAACTTATTAGCTGCTTCTTTTATTGCAGCAGGGCCAATTAAATACACACCGGTTAATAACTGTGTTTCGTGTGTGTTTGGAGTTATTACATCCACTAGCGGCAGTAAACATTCTTTTATTGCACTTACCGTGTCCTCTTCTGTTAATAAATCGCCGCTTGAGGCAATAGCAACGGGGTCATATACAATAACAGGCGGCGTTGGCCACTTAGCTTTGTAGTGGCTTATATGTTCGCTGATCAACTGAATTTGCTGCACGTTGGCAAGCATGCCAATTTTAATCACCTTGGCTTTCATGTCTTTTTCAAGTGCAAGTAACTGCGATTCAATAATATCAGTGGACACTGCATTAATAGCCTCTACACCTAAACTATTTTGCGCAGTCAATGCCGTAATTGCCGTACAACCATGCACACCAAAACTTTGCATTGCTTTTATATCAGCTTGAATACCGGCACCGCCGCCAGAATCAGAGCCGGCAATTGTCCACACTACGTTATTCATATTTTTTCCTTACTGCTGATGCCAAAATGGCATACCCATTGTTGGGGTTGATGGGGCTGCAACGTCTTTTTCCGGCATCGCCTTTGCTTTGTATGCAAAGCGCCCTGCTTCTACTGAAGCTTTAAATGCGCGGCTCATAGTAATTGGGCAACCCGCCCCTGCAATGGCTGAATTTAATAATACCGCATCATACCCCATTTCGAGTGCTTGGCAGGCATGCGATGGCAAACCTAAACCGGCATCTACTATTAATGTGGTATCGGGTAAGCGCTCTCGAATAGTTTTTAAATTATAGCTATTTAACAAGCCTTTACCGGTGCCTATTGGCGCCCCCCACGGCATAAGCACCTCACACCCTAGTTCATTTAAGCGCTGGCAAAGTACTAAGTCATCGGTGCAATAAGGCAATACTTTAAAGCCATCGTTAATCAATATTTTTGTAGCTTCAAGTAGCGCAAAAGGATCCGGTTGTAAATTGTAATCATCGCCAATCAGCTCTAGCTTTATCCAATCGGTGGCAAATACCTCTCGGCACATTTTTGCAAGCGTTATGGCCTCTTTAACACTATGGCATCCTGCAGTGTTAGGCAGTATTTTTAAACCTGTATTTTTTATTAACTGCCAAAAGTCATCACCCGCTGCTGCACTTTGTTGGCGCCTAAGCGACACGGTTACAATTTCAGCCCCTGAGGCAACTATTGACTGGGTCATAATATCGGGCGACGGATAAAGCGCAGAGCCTATTAATAAACGACTCCTTATTTGCTCTCCATAAATAGTTAAACAGTCTTTAGTTTGCATGAGCTTTATCCGCCTTGAATGGGTGACAGCAACTCAACACTGTCGCCTTCATTAAGTACATAGTTACTGTGCTGACTTTGTGGAATAAATTCGCCATTAACAGCCACAGCAAAAGGCGCAACTGCACCAAAACGTTGAAGTACCTCAATGAGTGCTTTGCTATTAACATTAAGTAGCTCGCCATTAATTGTAATGTTCATTTTATTCTCACTCTATTCTTACTGTATTTGCGAAACTGCTTGCGCCACTAATGCCGGCGCTAACATATAACCATGTCGATATAAGCCGTTAATGCTAATTACATTGCCAACTTGTGATACTTCTGGGCGGTTATCGCTAAATGCGGGGCGTAATCCGGTTTGAATATTAAGTAGTCGTGCTTCGGCAAACCCGCTGTGTACGGTATAAGCCGCTGAAAGTAACTCAAGGGTTGATCGCACTGTTGCGGCTCCATCGTCTTGCGATTCGATTTCAGTCGCACCAATTACATATTCACTGTTAGGTTTAGGCGCTATATAAATTGGGTAACGCGGATGCATTAAACGCACGGGCCTGATTAAACTTACCTCTGGTGCGTATAACCTTGCTACTTCGCCGCGCACACCTCTAAGCGGTTTATCATCTTGAGTATTTTTAGCACCAAGCCCACGGCAATCAATAATGTAATCGAATGGTCGATTGTTTATTTTATTGTCGCTAATGGTTACTCGCTGGTTAAATACAAACTTTACTTTGCGTTTGTTGAGCTGTGCAAAGCTGGCTTTATAAAATGCTTGGTTATCTATTTGCCCCTCGCAGGGTAAAAATAGACCTTGGTTAAAACGCCCTGCAAGTTCAGGTTCAAGCATTGTAATTTGTTGAGCATTTACATGCTCGGCAGTGTGATCAGCTAGCGGTTTTATACGCTGTGCAAAGCTTTGTAAATCGCCTTTATCCTGCTGGTGCGCAATGACCAATGTGCCTTGCTGCTGAAAAAAAATCTCGCTTTCAAGTTCTGCAATAATGCTAGGCCAACGATTCATTGAATCAAGGCCCATTAAAGCTAAATCAGCCTCGCACAATACCGACTCTGCAAGTGGGGCAAGCATTGCTGCTGCCACTTTACCTGCGCTATTTTGTGTATGCTCATCGTCTGCTTCAAACACCGTTACATTATGCGACTTACTTAGCTCAAGTGCAGCTAACCTACCCGCTAAGCCAAATCCGACAACCGCAATGTTATAAGACATGAAAACCTCCAAAAGCAGCTATTCGTAGGTGCGAATTTACTTCGCACTTCTTCAATTTTTAAAGAAGCGAGGTATAAAACCTCACCTACATCTGCATCTAAACTCTTGCTATACCGCTTTGTGGTAAATTTCTGAGCCTGTTTGCTTAAACTCAGCAGATTTAGCTTTCATTTCGGCTTCTACATCAACCATTTTTATTTCAATAGCGTCGCCAGCGTTATTAGGATCAATACCGCGTGTTTCTAAATCTTTAGCGTAATCTCGTACTTCTTGGCTAATTTTCATAGAGCAAAATTTAGGGCCACACATAGAGCAAAAGTGAGCCACTTTACCTGATTCTTGTGGCAGGGTTTCGTCGTGATATTCGCGAGCACGGTCTGGATCTAAACCTATATTAAATTGGTCATGCCATCTAAATTCAAAGCGTGCTTTTGATAAAGCGTTGTCACGCTCTTGCGCACCTGGGTGACCTTTTGCTAAATCGGCGGCATGCGCTGCAATTTTGTAAGTAATTAAACCCTCTTTAACATCTTCTTTATTTGGCAGACCTAAATGCTCTTTAGGTGTTACATAACAAAGCATTGCACAGCCGTACCATGCTATTTGAGCGGCACCAATACCTGAGGTGATATGGTCATATCCTGGTGCAATATCGGTCGTTAGAGGGCCTAAAGTATAAAAAGGCGCTTCGTCGCAATGCTTTAATTGCTCATCCATATTGGCTTTAATCATGTGCATTGGCACATGCCCTGGGCCTTCTATAAATACTTGTACGTCGTGTTTCCACGCAATTTTAGTCAGTTCACCTAATGTGCGTAGCTCACTAAACTGTGCTTCATCGTTGGCATCAGCAATAGAGCCCGGACGAAGGCCATCACCGAGTGAAAAACACACATCGTATTGTTTTAAAATTTCACAAATATCTTCAAAGTGCGTGTATAAAAAGTTTTCTTTATGATGCGCTAAACACCACTTAGCCATAATTGAGCCACCGCGTGACACAATACCGGTTACACGTTTAGCCGTCATTGGTACATAACGAAGTAGTACACCCGCATGAATAGTAAAGTAATCAACACCCTGCTCAGCTTGCTCAATTAGCGTATCGCGAAAAATTTCCCACGTTAAGTCCTCAGCCACACCGTTTACTTTTTCAAGCGCTTGGTAAATAGGTACTGTGCCAATAGGTACAGGCGAATTACGTACAACCCATTCACGCGTTTCGTGAATGTAACGTCCCGTTGATAAGTCCATCACGGTGTCTGCACCCCAGCGGGTAGACCACACCATTTTTTCTACTTCTTCTTCAATAGATGAGCTGACCGATGAGTTGCCAATGTTGGCGTTAACTTTAACTAAAAAGTTACGCCCTACAATCATAGGCTCTGTTTCTGGGTGGTTAATATTGTTTGGTAAAATTGCGCGACCACGGGCTATTTCATCGCGTACAAATTCTGGGGTAATAAATTCAGGAATACTCGCGCCAAACGACTCGCCTTTATGCTGCGCGGCAAGTAATTCTTTACGAATTTCTGCACGTCCCATATTTTCGCGAACGGCTACGTATTCCATTTCAGGAGTAATAATCCCTTGGCGCGCGTAGTGCATTTGCGTTACGTTTTTACCTGCGATACCACGGCGAATTTTTGGTAAGTGATCAAAGCGAATATGATCCAACCCTTCGTCTGCCATGCGTTGCTGCGAAAACTGCGACGTAACAGATTCAAGAACTTCGGTGTCACCACGACTTTCAATCCACTGCTCACGAAATTTTGGTAAACCTTTGCGCACATCAAGTTCAAAACTAGGATCGGTATACGGTCCCGACGTATCGTAAACACGTAGCGGATCGTTTGACTCATAAACAGGGTTTTCATCTGTGCCGCCAATAAACGTATCACTTAACGTGATTTCACGCATACCAACGCGCACGCCTGGTTGTGTGCCTTCAACGTATACTTTATGAGAATTAGGGAACGGTTGACCCGTTAAGTTATAAATATATTCAGACGCGGCAGCGCGAGTTTCTCGGCGCGACGCTTTATTTGTAGTGTTTGACATGACTTGCCTCATTGCTTAAGGGTTGTCTTGTCAGATATTCCGAGGAATAGAGAAAGATCGTAAAGCAGCGCTAATGCTACTTTGCAGCCTAAAATAATCAAAATCACTTTATTGTGCGCATAAAAAAAGACGCACAAGCGTCCTATTTAGGCAGCTTGTTCCCTACGCAGGTATTAGCCTGATCAGGTTCACGGATCCCGCTTTCGCGATCTCAGCCACAAACTAATTACTTAGCTTTGGCACTCCGACAAGTATTGATATAAATTCTGTTCATTGATTTGATAGTATCATTCATCAAATCTGCGCTGAGTGTACGCCAGTTAAAAATTGCTCGCAAGGGGCAGTTTTTAAAACTTAAAAATTATTTAGGGATAAACACAAGTTTTTGTTTGCCTTGCATAACTAATTGCTGGTCTTGCATTTTAAGCTCTGCGCCTTGCTTTAAGGTTTGGAGTAACTGTTGCTCAAACTCATCAAGTTCTTCACCGCACGACTTGCGCGTCATCCCTAATTTGCTTACAGTCAGGCTGCCTTCTTCAAGTGAACCTTCACCAAAAAATTTATTACAGCCAGCAAAGCCGTTTACTTGCAGTGCTTCAATAAAACTCATTGATGCGCTAAACGAAGGTGGAATTGCTAAACCATCAACACGTGAAAGTTGCCATTGGGTATATTTTAGCTGCTCACTGGTAACCGTCCCTGTCGATGCGCAACCAACACATAAACCGATTATAAGCATCGGTATTGCTGCTAATTTCATACTGTTATTAACCCATTATCTAATTACCTTAATAATAACAATATTTATGCGATTTATCCGTTAAAAATGCATGTTTTAAATGTAAATTTTTGTTCTATGATAGTTTAAAAGCTGTTCTATTCAGCACTTAGTTGTAGTTTTAAATAAACTATCTATTTTTTCTGGCAGAAATGGACGGCCTTTTTCGTTAACGGACGTTCCGATTACCAGTGCACTAAGCATCTCCCTTTCGTCACTTTTGCGCACAACCGTTTGCTTAAACGCAAACTTTAAACGACTAATACGCTGTGGCTCTACTGCAACGTAAAACTCATCTCCTGGTCGGAGTGAAAGTTTATAATCCATTTCGCTACGCATCACGACAAGATTAATTTTGTCTTTAGCAAGCTGAGCAAAATCAACGCCATTTGCGTGTAAAAACTCGTGGCGAGCATGCTCCAAATAATTAAAATACACACTGTTATTTACGATACCCTGTAAATCACATTCATAATCACGTACTTTAAAATCAACTTTGAAGGTCATATTAGTAATCCTAACTATTTAACGTATAATTGCCGCATTTATAGCATATGCGCTTAAATAATTGCTACCATACGAGTCCCTAAAATGGAGTTAAGAAACCTAATGAACTTACGTTTGTCTTTAATCACCGCCGCACTTTTACCGCTTTTTAGTGCACCACTTGTAGCTCACGCTGATGATAGCGACCTAGAAAGAATAGTTGTAACTGGCGACTTTCAACGCGAAAGCATTCAAACTTTAAGCGCGAGTGCGAGTTTATTCAGCGAAGATGAAATTAACCAACGTGGTGCAAGTTACTTAGACGAAATGTTAGGCAGTACCGCCAATGTAAACTTTGCGTCTGGTGCGTCGCGCGGTCGTTATATTCAAATTCGTGGCGTGGGACTTCGCTCACAATTTGTAGATCCTATTAATCCATCTGTAGGCTTAGTTATTGATGGTATTAACTATTCTGGCCTTGGTGGCAGCTCATTGTTATTTGATATTGACCAAGTAGAGATTTATCGTGGACCACAAGGTACACGCTTTGGTGCCGACGGTATGGCCGGTATGATCCAAATGGGATCAGCTAAAGCTACAGCCGATCCAAGCTTAAAATTACAACTAGGGACTGGCACCTACAACACACGTGAAGCAGGCCTTGCAGCAAGCACTGGCTTAACTGACGACACAAGCGCTCGCGTTAGCTACTTTCGCAGAAAGTCAGACGGTTACGTTGATAACCTATATTTAAACGACGAAACACAAAATCAAGACGAACAAGTAGCCCGCTTTAAATTAAACAGTCAGCTTACAAAGCATTTAAATACTGAGCTAAACCTTCACTATATTGATATAAACAACGGTTACGATGCGTTTACGCTTAATAACAGCCGTAATAGTGTTGCCGATGAACCAGGTCAGGATAATCAACAAAGCTACGCTATTGGCCTTGCTAACACCTACACAGGTTTTGACGCTTTTGATGTAAACCTCAACCTATCGGCTATTGATACCGAGTTACTTTACAGCTTTGATGAAGACTGGGTATGTAACGATGCAAATAAGCCACTGTTATGTGCTGCAGGCTTGCACCCAGATGGATACAGCTCAACTGACCTTTATAGCCGCGATCGCGATGATCAATCAATAGATTTACAATTTAATTCTAAAACTGGTAACTGGGTTGCGGGTGTTTATTATCAAAATCGTGATGTTGATTTAGCGCGTAAATATACATGGTTAGCAAGCCCGTTTTCTTCAACTTACGAAACAAGTAATGTTGCAGTATATGGCCAAGTAGCGACTCCAATTGGCCCTAAAACAACACTTATTACAGGTTTACGTGTAGAGCAATACCAAGGTGACTACACCGATAGTAATGGCTTTATACAAGAAACTGACGACATAATGGTTGGCGGTAAAATTGCGCTAGAATATCAAGTAATTGATCGCACTATGATCTACACCAGCATTACCCGTGGTTACAAAGCCGGTGGTATTAACTCTGAAGCGCTTGCTAAAGCTAAAGATGAAGGCTTAAACCTAAGCGCTGATTTTTTCCAGCAACACACTAGTTTTGACCCTGAATACTTATGGAGCGGCGAATTTGGTGTTAAAGGTTCATCGCTTGATGACAAATTTACGTTGCGCTTAGCTGCATTTTATATGCACCGCGACGATATTCAGTTAAAAGCATGGCAAGTAGAAGGTCAGCAATTCACCGGTTATGTCGATAACGCAAGCTCTGGCAGTAACTATGGCTTAGAAATCGAAGGAAACTACCAACTAATAGACAATTTATTTTTAACCGGTAGTGCTGGTTACTTAAATACAGAAATAGACGGTTTTGTAACTAAATCTGGTTTAAACCAAGATGGCCGTGAACAAGCACAATCACCTAAATACCAATATGCGTTTACCGCTCGTTATAACTTTACTAATGAACTGTACGGCATGATTGGTGTTGAAGGTAAGGACGATTACTACTTCTCAGATAGCCACAACTCACAAGCACCAAACAGCAACTTAGTTAATTTAAGCTTTGGCTATGAAGCAGACATGTGGGCAGTACGCGCATGGGCTCGTAATGTGTTTGACGAAACGGTTCCTACACGTGGCTTTGAGTTTGGTAATGATCCACAAGATGGTTACACAACGCATACCTATACACAATTAGGTGAGCCTCGTGTAGCGGGTGTTACGTTTACGCTTAACCTGTAAGACATAAAAGTTGGCTTTCAAATGAAAGCTTCCAGCAAGCAAATAAAAACACCGCGTTTAAATTAAACGCGGTGTTTTTTATGAGAAGTAAAAATTTACGGTAGACGTAGAGCTTGCTCAGGTGAGAAGCAAAGCTTCTAATTACTTTAAATTAAGCATTAGCGACATCTGTGAAGAGCTTTTAAAGCTGCGCTTTAACGCGCCAGCAAGCTGTGCGCCTACAGGTCAATCATCACGCTCTTTGCATATCAAATAAGTAACAATAAAATGTGTGTAGACGTAGAGCTTGCTCACGTGAGAAGCGAAGCTTCTAATTACTTTAAACTAAGCATAAACGACATATAATCGAACAACTTTTTTAAAGCTTCGCTTTAACGCGACACCACAATCCAGCCCAC
>NZ_PNDU01000079.1:0-32907 GCF_005886635.1 Pseudoalteromonas sp. S558
GATTTTTTCCTAGAAGAAAATAGCTCAATAACAAGGCTAAAATTATGATACATAGTTGTTCTATATAAATAATTTTTAACGTAGTTAGTGAGTTATTTAATACACTAGAATGATCATGTTTTTAATAAAATTGGTATAATTATGATGTTTTAATTTGAGATTAGTTAAGGTCGTCGTTATGTCAAACGTAGTACAGCGCATATTAAGTAATGCCGTATTGTTTGCACTTTTAATGGGTGTAAGTTTAACGCTGCACGCCAACGCTACCGAAGCTAATTTAGATCATGTAACAACCTCTAATCATTTTATTACTTGTGATGTTCCTGACCAAGTAAACCTAGACCTTGACGCAGATTCTTTCGTTAATGTTACTTCCTTTAAGGCGCCTCAACCACTCCCTAAAGACACGCACTCGTTTTACGAGAGTTCAATTTTAGACAGACCTTTTAGCACGGCTTATCAGCGTGGACCACCTAGCTATTCAATTTAACTCATTGTTTTAAATATTGATTAAATTTTATAACTAATAAGGTGACTATTATGTCTAACTTTAAAGAATTGCGTACTCAAAATATTTCTCACGGCGTTATTGCTAGCACATTTGTAGATGAGCAACCATTAATTGATTTAACCTCTCCAGCACTAAAAGTAGTAAACAGCTTTACTCAAAAAATACCTGTCCGTGCACAACACGAAACAACAATTGAATCGGCACTTAAGCAAATTAATGCCCAACAGTCTGATTTTATTTTGGTCACTGATGATACTCATAAATTGGTTGGCATTGTTTCTAGCGCTGATTTGCAAAGCTCAAAAATTACGATTATTGCCCAACGTTTAAATACCCCCCGTAGCGAAGTTAGTCTACGCCATATAATGACACCCATCAGCCAGTTGATGGGGGTAAGCATGCAAAGCGTAAGCTACTCATGTATTGGTGATGCGCTGCAAACTATGGAACATCAAGGTGTTATGTTCTTATTAGTTACTACAGCTAATAACGAAATTTGCGGCTTAATCTCGGCTCGTCAAATTGCTAAAACATTGCATATTCCACTGCATATTAGCCCAATTGCTCACTCATTCAGTGAAGTATTAGAAAACATAGAGCACCCTCACTAAGGGTCCTTTTGACAGCATAATACTCCCCCCAAGCCAACCATCTTAAAGCAAGTGAAATAGCTTGCTTTAAGAGCTTTTTATTACAACCTCCTGTGATATTATTCAAGCAATTAGCCGTATCAGTTAACTACGTTAACTGGTCTTATTTTTGTTTAAAAAGGTTTTTGCATGAGCGATATCTCTGCACGTTTAGCCGGTGAGCTAAATGCACAGCAACACCAAGTTGTTGCTGCAACAAAGTTACTTGATGAAGGCGCGACAGTTCCTTTTATTGCCCGTTACCGAAAAGAAGTAACCGGTGGTTTAGATGACACCCAATTACGCCTTTTAGAGCAGCGTTTATCCTACCTACGTGAACTTGAAGAACGCCGTAGCTTTATTTTATCAACTATCGAATCTCAAAATAAATTAACCGCTGAGCTAAAGGCTGATATTACTACTGCCCAAAGTAAAACTGAGCTTGAAGATTTATATCTCCCATATAAAGCAAAGCGACGCACTAAAGGCCAAATAGCAATTGAAGCTGGTTTAGAGCCACTTGCCGATGCGCTCTTTAAAAACCCTAATCTAGATCCTGAGCAACAAGCTGAGCAATTTATCAATGCAGAGAAAAGCTTTGCTGATATAAAAGCAGTTCTTGATGGTGCTAAATTTATTTTAATGGAACGCTTTGCGGAAGACGCTAAGCTACTCGCTAAATTTAGAAGCCATATTAGCCAAAATGGGGCGATTGAGAGCACGCTAATTAAAGGCCAAGAACAAGCTGGCGCAAAATATCGCGACTATTTTGAGCACCAAGAACTTCTAAAAAAAGTTCCTTCACACCGTGCGCTTGCAATGCTCAGAGCTCGCAATGAAGGCATACTACAGCTAAATGTTAACCCTGAGCCGAGTGCTGAAAACTCAGCTCAATTATGCGCTAACATGATTGCTGAGCATTACCGTTTAGATATTAAATATAAAGCGGCAAGTCCTTGGCTTTTAAGCGTTGTCCAATGGGCATGGAAAATTAAGCTAGGGTTGCACCTAGAAAATGAATTTTTTGCAGCTATGCGTGAAAAAGCCGAAACTGGCGCAATTGATGTATTTGCTAAAAACTTAAAAGATTTACTCATGGCAGCCCCTGCGGGTCCACGCACTACGCTTGGACTTGATCCAGGCCTGCGTACTGGTTGTAAAATTGCGATTGTAGATAGCACAGGTAAGCTAATCACCACACAAACTATTTTCCCGCATGCACCGCAAAACCACTGGGATAAATCGTTGCGTACGTTAGAGCAGCTTTGTCGCCAACATAAGGTTGAGTTAATTGCGATTGGTAACGGCACTGCATCACGCGAGTCCGATAAGCTAGTTGCAGAGCTGATGAAAGCAAACACAGAACTTAAACTTAATAAAATTATGGTGAGCGAAGCCGGTGCATCGGTATATTCGGCATCTGAATTTGCCGCTAATGAATTCCCTGATTTAGACGTTTCTTTACGAGGGGCTGTCTCTATTGCGCGCCGCCTTCAAGATCCTCTTGCTGAACTTGTTAAAATTGAGCCAAAATCAATTGGTGTTGGCCAATACCAACACGATGTATCGCAAAGCCAATTAGGGCAAAGCCTTATTTCTGTTGTAGAAGATTGTGTAAACTCAGTTGGCGTAGATTTAAATATGGCGTCTGTACCATTGCTTACACGTGTTTCTGGTTTAAACAAAACCTTAGCGCAGAATATTGTAAATTATCGTGATACTAACGGTTCATTTACTAAACGTAGTGAGCTTAAAAAAGTAGAGCGTTTAGGGCCAAAAGCATTTGAACAAGCCGCAGGTTTTTTACGTATTAATAATGGTAGCGATCCGCTAGATAACTCATCAGTACACCCTGAAGCTTACCCAATTGTTAAGCGTATTTGTGAGCATAATAGTGTTGATGTAAATAGCTTAATTGGCAATAGTGATTTTTTAACAAAACTTGCAGCCAACGACTACACTGACGAAAAATTTGGTCTACCAACGGTTACCGATATTATTACTGAACTTGATAAGCCCGGTCGAGATCCTCGCCCTGAATTCAAAACAGCTGAGTTTAAAGCTGGCGTTGAAAAAATTAGCGATCTAAAGCCTGGTATGATTTTGGAAGGTGTAGTTTCTAACGTTGCCAATTTTGGTGCATTTGTTGATGTAGGTGTTCATCAAGATGGTTTAGTGCATATTTCTGCAATTACTAATAAATTTATATCCGATCCGCGTGAAGTAGTTAAAGCTGGCGATATTGTAAAAGTTAAAGTAGTCGAAGTTGATGCTTCTCGTAAGCGTATAAGCTTTACTATGCGCTTAGATGACGATATTGATACTAGCAGCAATAAACCAACAGCTTCGCAAAAGCCACAAACACGTACTAATAATTCACAACCTCGAGCTGCCAAGACAAAACGTGACAACGGTAACGCCTTAATGGGAAATGCGTTTGCTGATGCATTTGCTAACGCTAAAGTGAAAAAATAATACTCGTACTACTGATGAATTATTACTAAAACAAAAAAACCGCGTAAGCGGTTTTTTTGTGGTTAATTATTAACTTAACGCTGAAAAACTACTTTGACTCGCGGGAGAAGTGGCCATTTGATAAAAGTTTGCAATACGCCCTGCACGTGCTTCAACATCTACATTGCGAGTAGGTTCATCACTTTTGGTTATTTCAGCGTCGTTATTCTCATTACTAGAAAATGAAGCCTTTGCTGTATTTTTTGTTTTTTCGTCATTTTCACTTTTTGGTTGTGCAAGTTCTGCTTGGGCTGCTGCTAACTTTTGCGTAGCGTCTGCGGCAATTGAACGATCAGCTCCTGAAGGCTCTGCAGGCGCAAGCGCTGCTGCGCGCACCGTCTGCATTTTATCAATAGTCGCCTGTGGATCGCCGGGTATTTCCGATACATCTATTTGCACTTCCCCGCCAACCGCGTAGTTAGAGCCATCGGGACCACGTTGATATTCATAACTTGGTGAGCCAGCATACTGGCCGCCAACAGACGCATGTGCTTGCTCGTGTATTCTTACCTCTGTATCTCGAGCCTTAAGTTCTTTAATTTGTAATTGTTCTTGCTCTAACTGCTGCTCTTCTTGCTCAGATTCTTTTTGCTCGCTTGAATCGCTTTCTTGCTCAGAGCCATCAGGGTTCTCAGAGTTTCCATCACGTTGCTGAACTGATTTTTCGTCTGTAACTTTTCCGGTTGCGTCATACGTTGCACCATCACTTCCGCCAGGTAGCTTTGCTTTTTCAGCGTCACTTTGCGCTTTGGTTTCTGTATTACTCGCACTATTTGGTGCAGGGGCTGGTATAACTTCTCGCAGTTGGTTGTCACGCCGTGCGGTTTCCGTATAAACATTTGCAGTGTTTATATTGATAGACGGAAATGGCGTGACAATATTCATAAACTAAACTTTAATATCAATTAATGTACCCAGTACATCATCAGCCGTTTGAATTGATTGCGTATTCGCCTTAGCGTTAAACTCCTCAACTTTTAAGTTAACGAGTGCTTCATCAATACGAGCTGGCTGTGCTACTGGAGCTGTTATGGCTTCTTCAGGACGTGCCGCAGTAAGCTGACGCTGCTGCGCTAGTTGCGCATCGTCTTGCTGTTCAATAGTGGCTCGATTAATCTCAGCACTGGCTTTTTCAATACCTTGGCTAGCACGATTAAACCCTTCAACACCGTTATTAAATACAGATCCGATTGGCATATTAAAACCTCCACCAAATAAACATTGTCTAATTATCGCTCAGGTTATGCACAAAATAAAGCTTTAAACGGTGCTATTTTTAGTTCAATTTTAAAGCATTGATTTAGCAATAGATAAAAATTCTTTTTTATGAGAAATAAATGGGGCATGCGATGCTTTATCGAGTACTTCGTATTCAAACTCAGGATTTAGTACTAACATTTCTGCGATCGCTCGATACGGCACTAGTGCATCTAAACGCCCAAATATTGCTTTAATAGAAACCGGACAACGAGTGAATAAGTCACGTAAGTCTTCGTTTTGCAAAATATCTAAACCAGCAATAAGCGCTTCAGTATTAGGAGCGCTGTACTTATTTAGTAATTGCTTAAGTTGCTTTATATCTTCCCGTGCTGACTCACTTCCCATAGCTTGAATAGCTAAAAAGCGCTCTATGGTTTTTTCTCGGTGATTAACTAACTGCTCTTTAAATTGATCCAGCACATTAGCTTTAATACCAGGCCAATGTGCTTGTTCTGCAAAAAATGGTGTTGATGCCACTAATATTATTTTCGATACTTTGTCAGGCCAATGCTTAGCAATGTATAAAGCAAATAAGCCACCTAATGACCAGCCCATTAAAATTGATTGTGGCTTTAGTTCCTCACTTAAAAGTGCTGCAGCATCGTGCAATGTATAGGGGCTTGGGCAAGTAGCGCTGTTGCCAAATCCGGGTAAATCAAGGCTGCGTACCCCCCCTGAATATAAAAACTCAAGTTCTGGCTGGATCAACTGCCACACCCCTTGGTTCATTCCCCAACCATGTAATAATACTAACTCGTTTTGCATATTCGCATAATCTTAACCAAACTTAAGCTCATAATAACGATTAGGAAGGTGATTGCAATGTGTGGTTTAAAGCAATGACGAATACTATTTTTGACTGGCTGTTTCCCTCTTCTTGTGTGCAGTGTGAAAACATCATTAATACACATTTAGGGTTGTGCGATTACTGCTTAGCAGACTTACCATTGTTTGATCTAAGTATTCACGCTAATTTACTCAATCGCCCTGATATTGCACAGATGTTTCCTAATTGCGAATTCGATAAATTATTCGCATGTGCATTTTATCAATCTCCGTTTGAGCTATGGCTTAAACAACTTAAATTTAATAATCAAATTTATTATAAAAAGGCACTGCGACAAGTTATTAAAAGGCAACTGATACATTTTTTTGATCATCATCCTTTATTACCCGATATGTTTATAATTTTACCGCTACACACAAGCCGCTTTTTAAATCGTGGATTTAACCAAGTAAGCCAAGTATGGCATCCATGCTTAGCTAATTACGCGCCATTGAGTAACGTACTTATTCGCAGTAAAAAAACCCAAGCGCAATCAGAGCTATCAAAAGCAAAACGCATTAAAAACTTAAAAGATGCGTTTATTTGTACAGCGGATATCAGTGGTAAAACAGTCGCTATTATTGATGATGTGATGACAACAGGTGCAACATTAAACGCAGCAACTAATACACTAAAACAAGCAGGCGCTAAACAAGTGTGGGCTTTTACAACTTGCTTAACGCCTATTTAATTATTAAAAAGTATTATTCGCCATTTGCACGAAACGTATGACCAAAAAATAAAGCGTTGCTTAGTAGTCGACTAGTTCCATACCAGTAACCTCTAAATACAGGGTCGTCGGTCATACCTATCACTGTGCCTCGCCCGTATGAATGAGCAATTAAACCAGCTCCGCCAGTAACTTGCTCAACATTAACAGCATCGGCAAAACCCGCTAGCAATGGGGTTTTAGTATAGGTAAGTACATTTACGAACGGCGCATCGGAAGCTTCTAGCAACCAGGTACTGTTTTTGAATACGGGCAATGTATTGCGCTTAAGCGAAAATGTGAGTGGATGAGTTAAATCTACATTAGTATTAAAAATAGCACCTGCAATGCGCTGACGCCCAGCTAAATGATCTTTATCGCCATAACTTAAACCTGTCGTCTTAAATGCGCTGGCTACATCTTGTCGTGATAAATAGCTTGCTTTGAGTAATTGCTGATCGGCTAAAAATTTAGCGCCACCTTTATGACCCCAAATAACGCCACCTTTTCTTACCCAGCTTTTAATTGCCACTTTGTCAGCGTCAGATAAACTGCCGTAATTGCCATGAGCAAGCACAATATGACTATAGTTACTTAATTCAAGAGAGCCTAAGCGGTTCATTTCAACAATTGTAGGCGCTACGCCAACAAAGCGATCTAGGTAATACCACACTTCTCCTACTTCGTACTGGCTCGCGCCTTGCCCGCCAATAAGCAGTACTTTTGGAGCACTAACAACAGCCATTGAGCGTGAACCTAAATCGGCTCCTTTACTTGTTAAACCTGAAATAATTGGCTTAATTGCAATACCAAACTCATTTTGCGCTTTATTAAGCTGAGCAACCCAGTCGATATTTTTTTGTAACCCTGCAGGTATAATAATACTGCCAGGCTCAAAGCTTACCTCTCCCGATGTTGATTTAGCAGTTAACGAACTAAGTGCTACACGAGCTTTAATACCTTGCTGAAGTAAACTATTTAGCATTTTAGGGGCTAAATAATCATCCCAAGCAAAACCAAAGGCATAACCATTTTTTAATTCAGAAAAAGATGTTTTTACCGCGTTATTCCATGCTGCATCTGCAATATTTAAACCCCAATTACTTTTAACTCTAGTGAATGGCAAATTAAATGCGTGCGCTAGAGTCCAACCCGAAACATCATAGAATGTGTTATCTACAAAGTTTTTTTGTTCACTAAAAATAGCTTTTACTAAGCGGTATTGCGGCTGCGCTAATGGTACAAAGTAACTATTAGTCGTAAAAATGTTACCATTTGCTTTTAGTGGTTTAGTAAGCGGGTAAGCATTAATTTGATGTTGCTTTAAGAGCTCTAAAAAGTGCTTAATACGGGTGTTGTCGCTTGCACCTTCAACAACATAGCCTTCATAGTTTTCATCGCTGGCTAAATCAGTAGCTTGATTGTAAAACTTAGCCTGGTAATTAAGTAATGCTTGGCGGTTATCAACTGCTGCCTTAAAGGTAGATAAACTAGTTAACAGTTGATTTTTAATAGTGAAAGGAAAGCTCAAAGGTCCATTTATAGTTTCTTGAATATGCCCACGAGAACTCGCTTGTTCAAATAAAATGCCTACTCCACCATTTACATCAGGATAGGTTGAGCCTTTCCCGTAATAAAAATCATCAAAACTTTCTTCTGTAAAATAAAGCGCGTTGTTTTCATCTAATGTTTTTGCATGATAGTTAGCAATTGCTTTCGTTAAAGTCACATTTTCATCCGGTGTTATTGGGTGTTTACGACTTGGAATACCTGGCTGAAAAAAATAACTACTATTTGGGCCCATCTCATGAAAATCAGTTAAAATATTTGGCTTCCACTGATGGAACTTGGCAATACGCGCTCGCGACTCCGGATGTTGCAGCAATAACCAGTCACGATTTAAATCAAACCAATAATGATTGGTCCGGCTACTTGGCCAATTTTCAACATGCTCACGGGTTTTAGGGTCACTTGATAAGTTCATCCCGCGATTACTGTTTGCCCAATTAGCAAAGCGCGCTAAGCCATCCGGGTTAAGCGAAGGGTCGAGTAAAATAACGGTATTATTTAATAGCTGATCTATTTCAGCACCTTGAGCTGCAGCTAAATAATAAGCCACCAGCAATGAAGCGTTACTCCCTGATGATTCATTGCCGTGTACGCTATAACCCATCCACACTACAGCAGGTTGATCTTTGGTTTTACTACTTTTATTACTCAAGCGTGCCAGATGCGCTTGGCGAGTTTTTTCGATGTTTGGTAACTGATTAGCTGCGGTAATCGTTAACATAACCAATGGACGTTGCTCGTGAGTATAGCCAATGATTTCAAAATTTATACGGTCGCTTTTATCAGCAAGTACTTCCATATAGCGCACTAACTGATCGTGCCTCACATGCCACTCTCCCACTTGATAACCAAGTACTTCTTCGGGCGTTGGGATTGTAGGATCAAATTGTGTATCTTGCTCAAAATAATAAGAAAGAGGCTTAGCTACACTTGAAAAGCTAACTAGTACCATCATTACTGCTAACATGAACCGCATATAAATCACTCTAAAAATGTTTGTTAATAGCACGCTACCACTGCTTAAAATAGATGCCAACTTTTTACGCTCAACACTAGCCGCAACACGATGAGCGGAGTATGATATGCAGTATCCGAGTAATTTAGTCAGGTATAAAGCCGTTTTTTATGATTTCTATTTCCGAAACAGCGCAAGCGCATTTTGCTAAACTATTAGCAGATCAATCACAACAAACCAATATTCGTGTTTTTGTTGTAAACCCTGGTTCATCACAAGCGGAATGTGGTGTGTCTTATTGTCCAGAAGACGCTGTTGAAGCCAGCGATATTCGTCTAAATTTTAATGGTTTTGATGCCGTTGTAGATGCAGAAAGTGCTCCATTTTTAGAAGAAGCTGAAATTGATTTTGTTACTGACAAAATGGGCACCCAGCTGACTCTAAAAGCACCTAATGCTAAAGCTCGTAAAATTGGTGATGACGCATCATTAAATGAACGCGTACAACATATGCTAGAAACTGAAGTAAACCCGCAACTGGCTAACCACGGTGGCCAAGTAAGCCTAGTAGAGATTACAGCAGCTGGTATTGCTGTCCTTCAGTTTGGTGGTGGTTGTAACGGTTGTTCTATGATCGACGTAACACTAAAAGAGGGCATTGAAAAAGAAATGATAGCTAAGTTTGAAGAGATAACCGGTGTTGCCGATATCACTGATCACGAAGCAGGCGATCATTCTTACTATTAAGCCCTATAAATGCTAAAGCCACTCATCTACCGCTTAGGAAGCAATCCTAAGCTTAGTTTAGCGCGCTTTTTTCGCGGCCTAGCACTGTTTGTGCTAGCCGTAATATTAATATGCATTGGGTACTATACCCATTACAGTTTACAAATAATTGGCGTGGTAATTTTAGTCCCCGCATTATTTTTTGCCGGTTGGGGCTACTGCGGTATTTTTGCTAATCGATTTTCTCAGGTCATTAAAAATATAGGCCCTCAGAGTAACGATCCCGATTTATGGAAATAGCCCACCATCGCACTTAATCTAGCAACTGGCTATTTGCTTTGAGTCTTTGATATTTAATAATTAAAGTTATGCCTCGCATTAACATAAAAATGCTCATAGCTAGCCATAACCCATTATTTTGTAACTCACTAAAGACCCAAAACACTCCAAAAAACCCTACCGTAGCTGAAAGTAGCATACTATTTCGCATATCTTTTGCACGTGTTAAGCCGACAAAAATACCATCAAACAAAAAACAGCTCATAGCAAGTAAGGGCAATGCAATTATCCATGGTAGATAACGTGTGGCCTCATTAATAACCTCTGGTACATTGGTTAAAAGCGTAATAATTTGAGCGCCAAAAACTGCAAAAAACAAGCTATATAATAAACCAAATAACATCCCCCAAAATACACTAATTTTAACCCAGAGCTCTATGTTATATACGCTTTTTTGACCTTTTGCTTGCCCTACTTTTGCCTCACTGGCATATGCAATACCATCTAGAGCGAAACTGACTAACATTAAAAAATTAAGCAGCACGGCATTAGCCGCAAGCGTCGTTTCGCCAATTCGGGCGCCGTAAAAAGTCATAAAGCTAAAACACAATTGCAGTACTAAAGAGCGAATAAAAATATCACGGTTTAAACTAAGTAAACCCGCCATTTTTTTAAAGCTAAACCAATTCGGTACGCTTAATTCTATTGCTTGTTTTTTAGCTAACTTAACAACCAAAAAAAGTGCAAAGACGAGTGCTGTGTAATCAGCAATAAGTGATGCCCATGCAGCACCAGCAACCGCCCAATCTAGGTAAACTACAAAATAAATATCGAGCACTATATTTACAATATTTGTTACTAATAATAAATAAAAGGGTCCTCGGCCGTAATGTACTCCTAGCATCCAGCCTAATAGCACTAAATTACACAAAGCCGCAGGCGCACTAAAAATACGGATACTGAAATACTGGTACGCTTGAATGAGTACATCGCTATTAGCTGCAGACAAAAATGCAATAGCGTGTTTTATTAATGGGGATAGAGCAATAAGTAATACAGCAACAATGATTGCAAGTAATAAGCTTCGCTTAAGTAAGGCGGCTAATTGAGTTAAATCATTTTTCCCGTAGGCCTGAGCAACCATGCCGGTTGTACTCATTCTTAAAAACCCTGCTAACCAAAATAAAATAGAAATAACAGCAGAGCCTAGTGCAATACCGGCTAAATAGTGAGCGCTACCTAAATGACCAATAACGGCAGTATCAACAATTCCTAACAGTGGTACTGTGATGTTTGATAGTATCATCGGACCGGCTAACAACAACAAGCTTTTATGGTGTGCTTTATTATGTATAAGAAATTGTTTCATTTAGTATTATTTACTCTCATTAGTTTATCTCTACGCGCTCAAGCAGCCGTTATTTTACAATACCATCATGTTAGTGAAACCCTTCCAGCCGTCACTAGCGTTAGCGCTGATACTTTTACAAAGCATTTAAATTATTTAAAAGACAATAACTTTAACGTTATTCCTCTAAACAAATTACTCAGTGCTTTACAACAAGGGCAAACCTTACCTGAGAAAACCATCGCGATCACTTTTGATGATGGCTACAACAATAATTATGATGAAGCAGCACCTATTTTAGAACAATTTGGCTACCCGTATACTATTTTTGTAAACCCCAAATTAATAGATGAAGGTCAAAGCTATGTGATGGGCTGGGATAAACTTAAAGAATTAAGTAAAAAAGGGGCGCTTATAAGTAACCACAGTGCTCAACACAATTATTTGCATATTAAGCTTGAAAATGAAACCACCACGCAATGGAAAGTACGTATTAAGCAAGATATTTTACACTCACAACAGCGTATAAAAGAAGAAATTGGCCAAGACTACAAATACTTAGCTTACCCATATGGGGAATTTAGTAATCAACTGCAAACCCTTATAACTGAGCTTGGCTTTATTGGAATTGGACAGCATTCTGGAGCGGTAAGTAAAGACTCAAATTTCAGTCGTTTACCACGTTTTCCTGCCTCTGGTTTTTATAGCAATTTAGAGACGTTAACAACTAAAATTAATTCTCGAGCGTTCAGCATTACTAATTTAACTTACCAAGATAGTGTGACGCAAAACAATCCACCCAAGTTAACTATTGAGTTTAAAATGGGTGGTTTTCACAAAACACAATTTGCCTGCTATGTATCAAGTATTGGCCAAGCAAACTTAAACTGGATAAATAAAAATACGGTTGAAGTGACGTCACCCCAAGCACTTAAAAAGGGCCGCTCTCGCTTTAATTGCACTGCGCCTTCTATTGAAAGCCCTAGCAGCTATTACTGGTTTTCTCAGCCTTGGGTTATTCAATAACAAAGCAGCTATTTTCAGCGCTAACTACGTTGAGCTTACTTGCAATAGTGTTCTAAATAAAAAATTTTAACGACATTATGGGGGGATTTAATTCATTAAGTTGCTCAAACACTTATGCCGATTGGTATTATTACAAAATTACACGCCCTAAGCTCTTGTAAAACATAGTACTTTGCATTTTGATGGCATTTGGCGCGAATTATAACTTAGGCTTTTTAGCCTAAGTTAATTTTTAATAATCTGCTTTAAAAGACTCTGAGCCACTTTATCAAGAGCAACTACTTCATTAACTGCATCTAATTCTACAGCTGCTTTTGGCATCCCCCACACAACAGATGAATACTCATCCTGAGCTATGGTGTAAGCGCCATTTTGTTTTAATGCAAGCAGTCCTTTTGCGCCATCACTCCCCATACCGGTAAGAATTGCGGCAACTATATTTTTAGCTCCTATTTCGATTAATGAATTAAATAATACATCTACAGCAGGCTTGTGCCTGTTAACAGGGTCGTTATCATCAAGCTGGCAATACAAGCCTATGCCTTGCTTTTTAATGCTTAAATGAAAGCCTCCAGGTGCTATATACGCCCAACCAGCATTCAGCTTATCGCCATGCTCAGCCTCTTTTACATTTATTATGCATGTACGATTCATTCGCTCAGCAAACGAAGTACTAAACACCGGCGGAATATGCTGTGTAATAACAATCGGAGGGCAATTTTTGGGCATTTTAGTCAGCACTTCTTTTATCGCTTCTGTACCGCCGGTTGAAGCACCTATCGCTATTATTTTATTTAGTGAAAATTGAGCATTAACATGAATAGGCTCATTTATAATGACTCCTTTTTTAGCGCTTCTTACTCTTGCGCCGGCTGCTACTCGCACCTTTTGCTGAACCAATGATGCGTATTGGCTCATTTGCTCTTTTATATTGTTGGTAGGTTTAGCTATAAAATCAATAGCCCCTAATTCTAATGCTTCTAATGTGATAGGAGAGCCTTTTTGGGTTAACGTAGAGATCATCACTACAGGCATAGGCCTTAATCGCATTAGGTTTTTTAAAAAACTAATACCATCCATTTTTGGCATTTCTACGTCAAGCGTTAGCACATCGGGGTTGAGTTTTTTTATCATTTCGCGTGCTTCGTAAGGGTCCTCAGCACTACCAACTACCGTGATATCTTTAGCCTGCTGTAATATCTCTGTGAGTAAACGCCTAATTAGAGGAGAATCATCTATTATCAATACTTTAATCATGCATACTCCTAAAACAGCTCTATATCTGTTGTTACTTCTTGCTTTTTAAGGTTTTGCAAATAACGTACTTCGCGTTTTTCAATCGTGTTGTTATGTAAATTTCTTAATTTTTTCATATAAACTTTACCGGTATGTGGATGAAAAAATATTTTTCGAGGCCATGGCCCACCCATATCATGAGCAACTAAATTTAACGCTTCCTCTTCAATATAAGCCATTGCAAAACTAATATTTCCCAGTCCAATATCAGTCATCGCACTGATAATTTTACCGCCCCCAAACAATTTTATTTTTAAGTTATGGCGAGACGCTCCATTTTTTAACACCTCATTTATAAGGTACTCCATAGCCCAGTTACCGTATCGGCAACTCAAACTATGCGCATTTTTCAGATCTGTGTCTTTCTGAATAGGAAGCATAAAATGGTTCATCCCTCCAATTCCCAAGCTCTCATCATAAACACAGGCAGCAATGCACGACCCCAACACGGTAGAAATAAGCTCGTTATTTTTAGAAACATAAAATTCCCCCGGAAGCACCTTAGCAACAACACTGTCTCTGCCTGAATCCCAATATCGCTTTATGTGCTCAAAGCTAGGTAATACGGGCCTAAGTTCAGCGTGCATCCGTGCTCTTTTGGTACATAGTTTTTCCTAAATTTTTAAATTGCGAATGCTCTTTACCCATACTCTCTGAGTGACCCAAAAACAAATAACCTTGCGAATTTAGTATGTTAGCGTAGCGCTGAAAAAGCTGATCTTTTGTTTCTTTATCAAAATAAATAACAACATTTCGACATAAAATAAGATCGAACGACCCTTTCATAGGCCAGTCTTGCAACAAATTTAAGCGCTTAAATGAGATAGATTCTTGTAGTTTATCTTTAACTTTATAGCTTTCACCGTCTTTACTCGTTAAAAACCAACGCTTAAGTTGCGCCGGTTCTAATCCATTCACATTAGCAGCTGTATAAATACCCTTTTGTGCTTTCTCCAGTACGTTAGAATCCAAATCTGTGGCTAATATTTTTACGTCCCAAGTACTTGGAAATGCGTTATATATTGTCATCGCCAAGCTGTAAGGCTCTTCACCTGTTGAACAACCAGCAGACCAAATTCTTACTCGCTTACTTTGCTTATTTGCTTTTAGAAGATCAGGTATAAGCTGGGTTCTAATAAATTCAAAGTGATGTATCTCACGAAAAAAAGACGTTAAGTTAGTTGTTATTGCATTAATAAATGCATCAAACTCCTGATCTTTATTACTCTTTAAGTATTCTAAATAAGCTTCAAAATTATTTAGCTTTCGCTCTCTAATACGCCTTGCTAAACGTGAGTAAACCATTTCACGTTTATGATCACCTAAAACAATACCGCATGCGTCATAAACTAAACTAGCAATCTCTTTAAAGTCGCGATCCGTACATAAAAACTCTTTCATTATTCGCTCTCAGTAAAGCTGTTAAAACTCTTCCCACTCATCAGCTGAATCAACAAAGTTATCGCCTCTGGGTGTACTTCGAATAAAGCTACTTTGTGGTTTATGGGATAATTCAGGTGTTCGCACAGTCGGCGAAATGATTGCCATATCTTGCTGACCTAATGAGAAAAAATTAAGTAAGCGGCGCATCTCATTAGCTTGTTCAGCCATCGACTCACCAGCTGCAGAAGCTTGCTCTACTAGAGCTGCATTTTGTTGCGTCATTTCATCCATTTGAGAAATAGCTTTATTAACCTGTTCAATACCAGCACTTTGCTCTTCAGATGCTTCTGTAATATCAGAAATCATTTGCGTGACTCGTTGTACCGATACAACAATTTCTTTTAGCGTCGCGCCTGACTCATTCACTAATTGAGAACCATCGGCCACTTTACCTACACTATCTCTTATTAACTCTTTAATTTCTTTCGCTGCACCTGCAGAGCGTTGCGCTAAGTTTCGTACCTCACCAGCAACCACTGCAAAACCACGCCCTTGCTCACCCGCTCTTGCCGCTTCAACTGCAGCATTAAGCGCTAATAAGTTAGTTTGAAATGCTATTTCATCAATTACACCAATAATATCTGCAATCTTTTTGCTCGACTCATTAATAGCCGACATACTTATTACTGCTTTATTAACAACTTCACCGCCTTGAATCGCCTTTTCACATGTTTCTTCAGCTAGATCGTTTGCAACTTTGGCGTTATCTGCATTTTGACGAACTGTACTGGTCATTTCCTCCATGCTTGATGCTGTTTCCTCTAACGAGGAAGCTTGCTCTTCTGTCCGCTGACTTAAATCTGTATTACCCTGTGATATTTCCTCTGCGCCACTGGCTACCAACGTTGCTGATGAATTTATACGATTAATTACTTCAGTTAACTTATCTGCCGTTGCATTAGCATCACGTTTTAATTTATCAAATGAGCCTTTATAATCTTTTTCTATTCGTTTTGATAAGTCACCACTTGCCATTGCACTGAGCATATTGCCTGTGTCTGCAACTGTATCGTCGACTATTTTTACTAAGCTATTTAACCCTTGTGCCAAGCGTAGGAAAAACCCTTGTTTCCCCTCCTCCATAACTCTTGCATCTAGTTCCCCACTCCCAGCAGCACCAATAAGCTGGGCAATTTCTTTTTCAATTGCAACCTGTGCGGTTCTATCTTCCCACTCAACCACTGTGCCTATTTTTTCTTGCTCTGATGTTATTATAGGGTTAGCGACTAAACCAAATGTGCGTCCGCCCACTTTAATTTCGGTGCTATAAGTATTTGTTAATTTGGCAAGTAGATTTTGCTGATGCGCTGGATTTTTGTGGAATATGTCAATGTTCTGATTTATTAGATTTGTACTGTCGAAATTAGGTAAATCTTTTTGTAAATCTTTTTCAGCAATACTCATCATGTTTCTAACAGCAGCATTCATATAAACAATAACGTTTGATACATCTGCAATCATTGTATTCGTTGCTACTGTATCTAATGCTTGACGTACACGTAGATTTTCTTGTGCTGCTCTACGTTCTTCTTCCGCCTTTGCAACGTCGTTTGTAATATCTTCCCACTCGACTATAGTGCCTAGCCTTTTTCCCTCGTGGCTTATCCAAGGCGATGCAATCAAGGTAAAAACAAGCCCCGCTAAGCGTAATTCAGCTTTGTGCGGTTTCTCTAAGTTTTTTAATAACTCGCGTTGGTGCGATGCTTTTTCATGAAAGTCATCAACACAAGTTCCGACTAAATTATCAACAGAGAAACTCGGTAATACTGTTTGCAGTTCTTTTTCTCGGACCTTAAGCATCTCTTGAACTCGATCGTTCACAAATACAATATTAAGATCTTTATCAGCAATCATTACGCTTGCTTGGCATACTTTGAGAGCGCTTGCTAAATCTGCGGCCTTTCGAGATGACTTTTCTAATTCTTTTTGTGCACTAATGTCAGATGCATATTTAATAACTTTATATGGTGTACCATTCATATCATAAATTGGGTTGTAAGAAGCTTGTATCCATACCTCTTTACCATGTTTACCAATTCTTAAGTATTCACCAGAATCAAATTCCCCACGGCCTAGTTTTGCCCAAAATTCTTTATATTCACCACTATCTGCATATTCAGGTTCAACAAATAATCTATGGTGTTGTCCTTCAATCTCACTGAGCTTATAGCCAAGCGCATTTAAAAAATTTTCATTAGCGTTAATAATAGTGCCATCTAAGTTGAACTCAATGACCGCTTGAGATTTGCTGATCGCATTAATCTGTCCCGAAGCATTTGCCGATATAAGCTTTTGCTCGGTGATATCTGTAGCAAATTTAATGACTTTAAGTACTTGACCTTCCGAATCAAGAATTGGATTGTAAGTAGCCTGAATCCAAACTTCTTTACCGCTTTTAGCAAAACGCTTAAACTCATCTGAAATAAACTCACCATTGCGTAAGCGTTGCCAAAAGCTTTTATAGCTATCACTTTGTGCATCATCATTCAAAAATAAAGAGTGGTGTCGTCCTTGAACCTCTTCTAACCGATACCCCATTACGTTTAGAAAGTTAGTATTAGCAGTAATTATTGCACCACTAGGTTCAAACTCAATCACAGCTAATGACTTATTTAATGCATCTACAATTAAATCATTACTTGATTTTGACTGCTTTGGATTACTAAACCATCCCATGCCCATCACCACCTTTAAGTTTATTTTGAGTACTTTATTTAGCTATTCTTTGGCTAAATATTCATTGTTTTTTGCAGGTCAATTAATGCCACCATCTTTTCACCAACATTGACTAAACCAGCTACATACTCACAATTATTTGAGTCAGATATATTTGGTACTGCTTTAGCATCTTGCTCTGCAATGCTGTAAACATCTGAAACAGCATCCACTGTTATCCCTATAATTTTGCTACCTTGTTCAAATTTTATTTTGACAACAATAACAACGGTTAAAGGGCCATAATCAGTACTTGGTAATCCAAAGCGTAATCGTAAATCAATTATTGGAACTATCGTTCCACGTAAATTAATAACGCCTTTTACGAACTCAGGTGCATTAGGTAGCACTGTAATTTCTTCCCAGCTCCGAATTTCTTGCACTGTTAAAATATCCACACCGTACTCTTCATCGGCCATCATAAAAGTTAAAAACTGCTTTATACCTTGTTGCTGCTGAAGGTTTAATTGGTTACTTAGCTGGTTTTGATCGGAAATCATAACGCCTCCAGGGCGACGCTTGGTTCAAGGCTTAGCTCTTGGCTACCTGGTTTTTTCAAACCTGAAAGTTTTATCAAACCACTAATATCAACAATTAATGACACGCGCCCATCGCCTAAAATTGTTGCCCCTGATACACCATCAACCTTGTGGTAATTAGCCTCTAAACTTTTAATAACCACCTGCTGTTGAGACAGTAAATCATCAACAAGTAACCCTACCTTTTGGTTGTCGGTTTCAACAACCACAAGTAGAGTTTTATCTAATGATTCAATCGCATTGTTATGATTAAAAATATCGTAGAGTCTTAAAATCGGAATATATTCATCTCGAAGTCTAAGTACATCGAGGTTTTTACCTACTCGGCTCACCTTTGCTATATCTATTTGTAGTGACTCCACAATCGAAATAAGTGGAATAATATAAGTATGCTGACTCACTTTAACGAGTTGACCATCTAAAATAGCTAATGTAAGGGGTAACCTAATCGTAAATGTAGAGCCAACCCCTGGAGCAGATGTTACTTCTACTGAGCCGTTTAATGATTGAATATTTCGCTTTACAACATCCATGCCGACACCACGACCCGATAAATCACTTACTTTGTCCATAGTCGAAAAGCCTGGCATAAAAATAAGCTCATTAATTTCATCATCACTAAGACTGTTATCTGCTGAAATTAACCCGTTACTTATTGCTTTTGATCTAATTTTTTGTGTGTTGAGTCCTTGCCCATCATCCATTATCTCAATCACAATATTACCGCCTTGATGAAATGCATTTAAAGTAACCGTGCCTACAGGATCTTTTCCAGCAAGCACTCTTTGCTCAACCGTCTCTAAACCATGATCGAGCGAGTTTCTAACCAAATGCACCATAGGATCTGATATTTTTTCCATCACGGTTTTATCAAGCTCAGTTTGCTCTCCAATCAACTTCAGCTCTACCTGTTTATTTAGCTTTTGCGCTATATCACGGACCAAACGCGGAAAACGACTAAATACAAAGTTAATGGGGAGCATGCGTATGCGCATTACATTTTCTTGTAAATCACGTGTGTTATGCGCTAGTTGCGCTAAACCTTCTTGCAAAGACGTGATAGTCGCGGGCGTAATTTCTTGCTCGCTCAGTTGATTGAGCATGGCTTGTGTAATCACGAGTTCGCCAACCATGTTTATCAATGAATCAACCTTATCAATACCGACACGAATAGAAGTAGATTCAGGGGTTGTTGCTGTTTTTTTATTTGTACTTGCTGCTGGAGATATTGGATTGCTAGGCGATTTAACGCTTGTTGGTACTACGACTACTGGTTTTGATGTTTCAGTTTCAATAGCTTGGGGTATATTATCACTCGAATTTTTACTTATTGATATTTGATCATCGTCAGTAAATACGCCACCACATAGTTCAATAGTGATGTCGGAGTCATCTTCAACCCATTCAAAAACTTCTTTTATCGCGCTTTCATCACGGCTTGTATTTAAGAAAAAGCGCCAGTGTAAAAAACATTCATCACTGCTTAAATCTGTAATATCAGGAACTTCGTCATAAAATACGGTCGTTTCTAAGTCGCCAAGCTCTTGAAGCTCACCAATCATATATAGAGGCTCATTGCCTGTTTTAAATAAATGATGATGAGGCTTAAAATCAATTTGGTAGGTATTGCTGTCTGGTTTTTGATTTTCGCTTTGAGATATGCTTTCTTGGCTATCGCTTTTCATTCCTAGTACGCTTTCAAATTGCATGCGTAAGGAATCTGCCTCAGTTAGATCAGGGTCTTGCTCTGCTTGAAGTGCAGCAAGCAATCCACGTAAACAATCAACTGCTTTGAGTAACAAATTAACATGTTCAGTGCCAAGCTCTCGCTCTCCTTGGCGAATTTGATCTAATAGTGTTTCAAGTACATGAGTGAAATCAGCAACAGAGCTAAAGCCAAAGGTCCCGCTTCCTCCTTTAATTGAGTGAGCAGCTCTAAATATAGTGTTTATAGTTTCTAAGTCTTCCTCTCCAGGCACCAAGTTTAAAAGCTCAGCCTCCATGGTATCTAGGCCTTCAAAACTCTCTTCAAAGAAAACTTCAAAAAATTGACTTAAATCTATACTCACGCTGTGCTCCTTTGCTAACGAATAACCTTTTTAATTACCGCGAGCAGCTGCTCAGGATTAAATGGCTTAACAACCCACCCAGTCGCGCCAGCTGCTTTACCTTCTACTTTTTTTTCTAATCCAGACTCTGTAGTTAGCATTAGTAGCGGCGTAAATTTATAATTAGGCAATGCACGCAGCTCTCGGATTAATGTAATCCCATCCATTATTGGCATATTCACATCAGAAATGACGGCATCAAAATCTTGCTGTTTAGCTATAGCAAGTGCCTCACTACCATCTTTTGCTTCAGTTACATCAAACCCTGCGGTTTTTAAAGTAAAACTCACCATCTGACGCATTGATGCAGAATCATCCACCGCTAAAATTTTTTTCATATACACCCCTAACCTTTACTGTCAATTATTAA
Organism: Pseudoalteromonas sp. S558; assembly: GCF_005886635.1. NCBI lineage: Bacteria > Pseudomonadati > Pseudomonadota > Gammaproteobacteria > Alteromonadales > Pseudoalteromonadaceae > Pseudoalteromonas > Pseudoalteromonas sp. S558. The sequence goes on from NZ_PNDU01000079.1 coordinate 20,823, forward strand.
GTACTGGCTTAATCCCAGCTGATTAATTGTATGTGTTAAAGCCTCACTACTGCCTACCCATATTATTTTATGCTGTATGGTGAGTAGATGTTTTTGTAAAGCGCATAAAAGTTGAATTGAAGCCGTATCAGCAGAAATCACATCGCTAATATCAAGGCAAATGTCGTCGTTGCTATGAAGCTCTTGTAGTAAATCTTGATGCAGTATTTCAACTTGTGTGATGGCAAGTTCGCTAGGAAGCTTTAACATTTAATGAGCACATTCCCTGTTAATTCAGATCATAATAAAAGCTTAGACCTAGTTAATGAAATTGCCATAAAATGCATGATTAATTTTGAATTGAAGTGAAAAAACGTAAAAAGGAGCATAAAGCCCCTTTAAAATTGGTAAAAAGTAAAAAACTAGTCTCTATAGTAGTTCGCTATTTTTGTAAATTCTTCGGTAAGCTGAGTCGCGTTAATGAGCGGTACACTACCTTGCTTAAATTCAGGTTTGAATATAGCTCTTAGTGCACCACTTTGGTCAACCATCGCGACTGAGGCACTATGATCTACTGCATATTCGGACTCGCTACTATCGCTAATCGCATAAATTAAACCAAGCTCTCTGACTACCGGAAAAAGATGTTTATGCTCACCAGATACGGCTAAAAAATCAGGGTTAAAATAATCTATATATTGCTTTCTCTTTGCAGATGTATCTCGATTAGGATCAACCGATAGAAACCAAATTTGCAATGGATAATCCGTTTTTAGATTTTTATACACCACATTTAGCTTAGCCAGTGTTAAAGGGCAAATATCTGGGCAACTTGTATAACCTAAAAACACTAAATTCCATTGACCTACAAACTGCTGTTTAGTGACCAATTCGCCATGCTGATCATTTAGCGTAAAATCAGATAATGGTTTTGCCTTTTCGTAAACCAACGCATTAACATCTGGAGGGCTATTCTCATTAGAACATGCTGATAAAAACAATGCTAAAACAACAATTAATCCAAGCCATAACTGCTTCATAAAGGGAGCCATTTATCTATAAATAAGACCACAAAGAGTACCATTAAATGAACAATCGAAAAACGAAATAAATCCATTGCAATCTCATCATTTCCGGCAATTTTTAACTTAACTGCTTTATAAATAAATACTGCATTTAATACACATGCGCCTATCAAATATATTAATCCCGACATACCAATTAAATAAGGCAGTACACAAACAACAGCGAGTAAAACAGAGTAAGCAACCACACACGTTTTACAAAAATCAATACCGTGTGTTACCGGCAACATAGGTATTTTAGCGCGTTCATAATCGCTTTTTCGCGCTATGGCCAGTGCCCAAAAGTGTGGTGGGGTCCACGTAAATATAATCATCACCAATAGCCAAGGTGCGGCTGCCATTTGGTTTGTTTCTGATACCCAACCTAACAATGGTGGCATTGCACCAGCTAACCCTCCAATAACAATATTCTGTGGTGTTGCACGCTTTAAAAATGACGTATAAACAAAAGCATACCCTACCAAAGCAAACAGCGTTAAGACAGCTGTTAGAGTATTGGCCCAAATCATCAACATAATAAAGCCTGCCACCCCAATAACAGCCGTAAAACTAAGAGCGTGCATTTTACTTAAACGCCCCTTAGCCACTGGGCGGTGACGGGTTCGTGCCATTTTAGAATCTATCTCGCTGTCAACTACATGATTAATAACAGCAGCTGCTGCAGAAAGTAGCCCTATGCCTAACAAACTAATAAATTGTACCGCTATACCACGCCCAACATCCGGAGCTAGTGCTAATCCAACCCAAGCTGTTAATACAAGCATTGCTACCACTTTAAATTTACTAATTGCCAAATAATCCTGTAGCAAATTATAACTGCGTAAAGCCAACGGCTGAGTATTAGCGGGTAGTATTGCTTTTTTATCAATTGTAAGTGCCATAACATTTCCCCTTTATGTGCGTGATTTTAAGTAATAACATAGCCTAACCATACTCAATAACAGTATGGCAGCCATTAAGTTATGCGCTAGCGCAACACCTAACGGAAAGTGCCAATGTACTAAAATAAGTCCTAAGCTAATTTGGCAAAACAGAAAAAACAATACACTTACAACACAATTTTTAATCTTTTGAGAGTAAGCCTCGCTGTATATTTTCCACATAACGAATGCCAAAACGACACAAGTAACTAATGCCCAAATGCGGTGTAATAAATGAATAGACATTCGCGCTTGCTGCGATAGCACGCCAAACTCATAACTACTGTGCTCTAACGGTAATTGAAACACGCTACTTAATGAAAACGGCTGTGCATAATTACAAAATGGCAAACCACTACAATGGGGAGCTGCATAATTTGCAGCAAGCCAGCCACCTAACGCTATTTGTATAACAAGCACACCAAGCGCAATTAGACTTAATCCAAAGTAGTGCTTAGCGCCCTCATCACCGCCCATAATCAGCTTTGCTGTTAACCTTAAATACAACAAAGTAATAAGCGATAAAATGCTAAAACCTCCAAGTAAATGGCCCATTACTATTAACGGTTGTAAATTCATAGTCACAGTCCACATACCTAGTGCAGCTTGAAATACAACCAACAATAGCAATAACAATGGTAATTTCACTGGTGTTATTGGGTATTGACGCTTTAAAAAAGCGAGTATAAATAAAACTAAAATGAGTAACCCAAGCGTGCCGGCAAAGTAACGATGAATCATTTCTTTCCACGCTTTAGCTGTTTCGAACATCATGTCTGGATAGCTCTGTGTAGCAAGCGCAATATCGGCCTCATGCTTAGGAACTGTTAAAAAACCATAACAGCCTGGCCAATCAGGGCAACCCAGGCCTGCGTCGCTTAAGCGAGTGTAAGCACCTAGCGCCACAACAATTAAAGCCAGCAGTCCAGTTACTAATACTAAGTTTTTATAATTTTTATACATCGAATACTCCAACTTAAACAAATAGAACTAGCTAGCTTGAACGTGAATAATTAAGTAGTTTTTTTAAATCTTTTAACAGTCCCTTTTGCACCAAACGATTTTCTTGTGGTTGCGCCTTAAAAGGATATTCCAGCACGACTAACCCCATATGATCGATTAAATACAAACTTGCAGGTTGTAAGCTTTGTTGCTCAGCAATAATTTTCCAAGGCGATGTTTTATCATCAGGGCGCCCCATTATTGCCATATCAACCTTGCCTTGATTTTTACCAAGCGCTACATATAAGTTATTTAGTGTTTCAAGTTGCTCGCTACAGGGCGTATTACATTGACTTGAATAGTTAAGTGCAATGGTCCACTGTTTTGGATTGCTTTGCGGCCAGTTTTCAAATTTAACGTCTTCACTTAAAAACTCACCGTGATTAGTAATGGCAGTTGGCAACCAATCAAATTTCAGTGCGCCATATGCCAAAATTAGCGGTATAGCACAACAACCTACAAACAATAAAAGAGGGTTACTTTTCATTATGTGTCCTTTTCTTACTTGCAAAAATAGCGACAACAACACATGCAACAGCAATTAGAAACCACTGCACGGCGTAAGCATTATGTTTTTGAGGACTCATCACTACAGCCTCGTAATGAGGTATAGCAATTTCATCACCACTACCTTGTCGATAAACCATAAAATTAATTAATAATTGCTGGCTTTGAGCACTTAGCATATTCAAATCAATAGATTGGATTCGTGTAGGTAAGTCATTATTTGTAGCTTTATTTTCAAGTGTAAAACCACTGAGGTTATTTTCTTTTATTTGTGCTTTTAGAATAAAATCGCCATTTGGGAGAGTAACTTGTGGCAAAACATCTCTCGATATGGGCGCTTTTATCCACCCCAAATTAACTAAAATCACTTTAGGATCATTATCGGGCTTTAACAAAGCGAGTAAATCGTATCCTACTTGCCCGTTGTAAACTTGGTTATCTAAAAGCCAATAGTGGTTTTGTACAAACTGCCCTTTTAGCTCCACTAATACGCCAGTTTTGTTCCAACTATCAGGCAAGTTAAGTAATTGAGGCCAGTTCATAACGCCACGAGTTTGCAACTCAGCAATGGCAATTAGCTGCTGTTGCTTTTGCTCGCCGCGCTGTAATTGCCAAAAACCTAAGCGCACGCAGACCAACACAACAACCACGACCATACAAAGTGTGATTATTGAACTAAGCTTTTGTTTGTGCCATAAAACTAACTGCATAAAGGGTCAACTCAGTGATTATTAAAATTATTATCGTACTGTTGTTAATATTTATACTTTTTAACTTATTTAGAGCATTATTTATTATGGTCTCTGGGAAAACAGGTGGACGACCCATGTCCCATTTTTTAGGTCGTCGCGTAGTGTTTTCTGTGGTCGTTTTAGTTGTTGTGATTGCAGCACTTAAGCTTGGGTTTATTAAAGCGAATGACTCGCCTATGGCCACTACAGCACATACACAAATACAAATAAGCACAACCACACCACATCTACAAAGTGCCAATACCAAGCAGCAGCCTGAAAAGCAAAGTGCTTATCTTTAGTAAAATGTCCTTTTAGAATGCGTAAAAGTATAACCAATAAAAGTACGGTGCCGAGCGTTACATGCATGCCATGAAAACCCGTCAATAAAAAGAACGTATTACCGTAAACACCGGCATCTAAGGTTAAATTAAGATCATTATATGCATGTATATACTCCTCAACTTGCAGTCCTAAAAAGCAAACCCCCAATAAAACAGTAGCCCCTAAAAATACTTTAAGTGGGGTGCGTTTATTGTTTTCCATCGCAACATGGGCAAAATACAAAGTAACCGACGAGGTAAGTAGTATTAAGGTATTTATAAGTGGCAAACCTTGCCAACCCATAGCCTGAGTGGTTTCTCCAGCAGGTGTTGAAAGTAAGGGCCAAACAGCTTCAAAGGTAGGCCAAAGCACTTCGTTAGTCATTGCATTATTACCAGCCCCCCCAAGCCATGGAACCGACAGAACCCGCGCATAAAACAGCGCACCAAAAAAAGCCATAAAAAACATAACTTCAGAAAAAATAAACCAGCTCATACCTTGCCTAAAAGAGCGATCCATTTGCGCTGAATACAAACCTTGGTCCGACTCACTAATTACATTTTTAAACCAACTAAACAACATATATAAAAGCACAGCAATTCCGGCATAAAGTAGATAAATACCACCGCCAGATTCTTTTCCAACATCCATAACCGTTAAGCCTGCGCCCACTGCTATAAAAAACAATGCAATAGCACCCACAATGGGCCATGGGCTTTGATCTGGTACATAATAATGCTCATATTTTTGATTCATTTTATTTACTCCTAGTTTTACACTAGTTTAAAAAGCTAGTTATTACTTGCCACTAGCTGTTCACTAATATCAAATACGGTATACGATAAAGTTAATTCTTCTATGTCACTTGGTAATGCAGTATCAACATAAAAAAGTAATTTGAATTCAAGTTCTTCACCTGCTTTTAACGGTTGTTGATCGAAACAAAAACAAGCAATTTTATGTAAATACTTTGCCGCTTTACCTGGTGAAACAGAAGGTACAGCCTGCATTACCTTATCTAGCTCGCTGTTATTTTTAGCGCTAAAAAACACTTCACGCATTGCACCGGGCTTTACCACAACGCTGTATTCTTTTGATTTAACTTCGAACGGCGCACCGCTTTGAGCATGCGTAGTAAAGCTAACGCCAACTTCACGATTTTGTATTATTTGTGTACTTTGCTTTGCTTGCTCTAGCGAAGGCTTGCCATTGAGCCCTGTTACGTCGCAAAACACGTCGTATAAGGGCACTAAGGCAAATGCAAATGCAAACATACCCACGCAAATTAATATCAAGCGCTTAAGTAGCGGTGCGTGTGTCATTACTTTATTTCCGGAGGTGTAGAAAAAGTATGATACGGGGCTGGTGAGTCAACTTCCCACTCAAGCCCTTCTGCCCCATCCCATACTTTTGCAGGTACTTTATCGCCACCACGAGCACATTTAATTACAACAGCCACAAACAGCAATTGCGATAAGCCAAAGGCAAAACCACCAATACTTATGATTGCGTTAAAATCGGCAAATTGCAGTGCATAATCAGGAATACGACGCGGCATACCAGCAAGTCCTACAAAGTGCATAGGAAAAAACAGTACATTGACGCTCACCAGTGATAACCAAAAATGCCATTTAGCTAAGGTGATATTAAACATATTGCCCGTCCACTTAGGCAGCCAATAATAAGCGCCCGCCATAATCGAGAATATCGCACCGGTTACTAATACATAGTGAAAATGCGCTACAACAAAGTAAGTATCGTGATATTGAAAATCAGCAGGTGTAATGGCTAACATCAACCCAGAAAAGCCACCTAGGGTAAACAATACAATAAAGGCAATACTAAATAGCATGGGTACCTCAAAACTTATTGAACCCTTCCACATAGTGGCAACCCAGTTAAATACTTTGACCCCAGTGGGCACAGATATAAGCATTGTGGCGTACATAAAAAACAATTCACCTGCTACAGGCATCCCCGTGGTAAACATATGATGCGCCCAAACAATAAAGCTCAGCAGCGCAATCGAGGATGTGGCATACACCATAGAGGCATAACCAAAGAGTTTTTTACGCGAGAAAGTAGGCACTATGGTCGATATAATACCGAACGCTGGCAAAATCATGATGTACACTTCTGGGTGACCAAAAAACCAGAAAATATGCTGAAACATCACCGGATCACCGCCACCTGCGGCATCAAAAAAGCTGGTCGCAAAGTACTTATCGGTAAGCACCATAGTTACAGCCCCTGCAAGTACGGGCATTACCGCAATTAATAAAAAGGCAGTAATTAACCATGTCCATACAAATAGGGGAAGCTTCATCCATGTCATGCCTGGAGCACGTAAATTAACTATGGTGACAATTACATTAATAGCCCCCATAATTGAACTTATTCCCATTATATGTACGGCAAATACAAACAACGCCGTATTGTCATTACTGTAAGTTGTAGAGAGCGGAGCATAAAAAGTCCAGCCAAATGCAGGACCACCACCGGGCATAAATAACGATGCTAATAAAATTAAAAACGCAAACGGTAAAATCCAAAAACTCCAGTTATTCATTCTTGGTAGTGCCATATCAGGTGCACCAATCATCAGCGGCACCATCCAATTGGCAAGGCCAGTAAAGGCTGGCATTACTGCACCAAATACCATAATTAAACCGTGTACGGTGGTCATTTGATTAAAAAAGTGGGGATCAACCAACTGTAAACCTGGTTGAAATAATTCAGCCCTAATCACCATGGCCATTGCGCCACCAATTAAAAACATGGTCAGCGAAAATATTAAATATAAACTACCTATATCTTTATGATTGGTTGTATAAAGCCAGCGTTTAAATCCTTTTGCAGGGTGATGTGCATGATGCGCTTCATCGGCGTTAGGTTGTTCTACTATGCTACTCATTAGTTCGCCTCCACTTTGGCATCAAGTGCTGTCTGTATTTGACTCGGCTGAATAACATCACCCGTATCGTTACCCCATGCATTACGCTTATAAGTAATAACTGCTGCTAATTGCTTTATAGATAACTGTTTTGCAAAGGCTTGCATTGCAGTGCCTGGGCGGCCATGAATAATTATATCAATGTGATCTTTAATATCCCCTAATACAATTGGACTCCCTTTAAGTGCAGGAAATACACCTGGTAATCCCATGCCCGTAGGCTGATGGCACGCTGCACAATTAGCCATATATACTTGTTCACCCAAAGTCATTAACTCATCTTTAGGTAACGTTTGATCAAGCAGTGCGGCATCTGCCAGCGCAGCTTTCTGCTTAGCCTGCTTTGCATCTACCAACCAGGTTTTAAAATCGGATTCTGATTTTGCAACTACAACCACAGGCATAAAACCATGATCTTTACCGCACAGCTCAGCGCATTGACCCCGGTAAATCCCTTCTTCGTTTATATTGGTCCATGTTTCGTTTATAAACCCAGGATTTGCGTCTTTTTTGACGGCAAAATCGGGCACCCACCACGAGTGAATAACATCGTCTGAGGTCATTAAAAAACGTACTTTTTGGTTTATAGGCAGTACCAGTGGTTTATCTACCTCAAGTAAATAGTTAGGGTTTTTCTGTGCAAGATTAGCAATTTCGTCTTGAGGAGTAGAAAGCATTGAGTAAAACTCAACGTCTTCACCCATGTATTCGTAATGCCATTTCCATTGCGATCCTGTAATTTTAATAGTGAGATCAGCCTTACTGGCATCTTCCATTGCAATTAGAGTTTTAGTGGCCGGTATAGCCATAGCAATTAAAATAACAAACGGAATAGCAGTCCAAAGTATTTCTACTTTCGTGCTTTCGTGAAATTGAGCAGGCACTGCTCCTTTAGATTTGCGGTGATGAATGAGTGCCCAAAACATAATGGCAAACACGATTACCCCAATCACACAACATATGAAAAATATAGTCATGTGCAGCTGATAAACATTATTACTTATATCAGTTACGCCTTTACGCATATTAAATTGGCTATTTGCCAATACTTGCTGCGGAAAAACAAACAGTATAAGCCACAAGGTAGAGCTCAATTTACCCATGTGACGACTCCTTTGATGCTGTTGCGAGTGCAAAGCGAAGAGGCATACGGCTTAAACGCCAATTCGTTATTTTTATTTTTGTATTAATACCCTCGTCCTTATTAAACAATAGGTATTACACTGCGCTAACCAAGGTTTTATTGTAAATGTGTGTATTCTCAAAACTAAAAACAATGAGTTACTGTTAGCCCAGCCCATTAATAATTAGCTAAAGATTAACCAACAAGCAAGTTTTAGTATGAAAATTAAACAAATGATATTAACGGATTAGCAAAAAAACATGTCACTTTTAAAATTTTAAAATGATGCGAACTGAGTTTTGATAGGGGTTACAAATAACATAAGGGGATAAAAGAGGAGTGCAATAAAAATTGTTTAGTAAGGAGCCTTGTAACTAAAAATGCGTACTAAAAAGCACGCATTTATAAAATCACTAATTTAACACTGCATTAAATTAGTGATCTATTATAGTGATAAGAAAGTAGCTCAATAACAAGGCTAAAATTATGATACATAGTTGTTCTATATAAATAATTTTTAACGTAGTTAGTGAGTTATTTAATGCGTTAGAATGATCATGTTTTTACTAAAATTGGTATTACATCCAATCAGCGTTACGAATAACCCCAACAGCCAAACCTTCAATATTAAAAGATTCGTTTTCTAAATCGACTTCAATTGCTGAAAAATCATCATTTTCAGCATGCAGCAGTACTTTTCGACCTGCTTTTTCAAAGCGCTTTACAGTTACATCATCATCAACACGTGCAACTACAACTTGCCCATTTTCAGCAACTTGAGTTTTATGCACCGCCAATAAGTCGCCATCCATAATACCTATATCTTTCATGCTCATACCGTTAACACGCAGTAAAAAATCGGCAGCAGGTTTAAACATTAATGGATCAATTTTACAATGACTTTCAACATGCTCTTGCGCCAAAATAGGCTCACCGGCCGCTACTCGGCCAATTAGAGGCAAACCTAATTGCTCAGGTTCTTCTTCTTCAACAAGTTGAATACCTCGGCTTGCGCCTGGCTTCATTTTAATAACACCTTTTTTTGCAAGTGCTTTTAGATGCTCTTCTGCAGCATTGGCACTTTTAAAACCTAGTGTTTGTGCAATCTCTGCACGTGTAGGGGGCATACCAGTGTCTTTAATAAAAACTTTAACTAATTCGAGTATTTGAGCTTGGCGCTTCGTTAATGGTCGCATATAACTGGTTTTCCATACAGTACATTTAACTGTGAGTATATACAGTTAAATAAAAATCGCAAATTTAAATTAAGCTAAACAAACTATGCGATTACCAGTTAATAGCGTTTGTTTTTCATAATTAATAAATCCCCTTTCACACTTACAAAAACAAAATCTGGTTACATAAATTAAACAAGTGTATTTTTATATTTACAATAATAGTCATATTAAACACACCTCAATGTTAATGGGTTGAAAACAGCTTATTAACATGTACACTTTATAAGAACAAAATAAATTCAAAAGGATTATCAAATGAAAAAATACTCACCATTATTTATTGGCCTACTGTTCAGTGGTTATACGCACGCTCAAGTTCCACTTTTTGAAGTTCAATACTCTAACATTTCACAAAGCATGACTGCACAAGCAAGTACTCAATCTCAATTTGGGCAACCACTTTTTGAACTAAGCAGCAACACAGATGCTTTTTTCTTACCTATTAAAGGTAATAATATTGAGTTTATTAAAAGCACAACAAGCTCATCAGCAACAGGTAGTCTAATTTGGGTTGGTAAAAGCTTAGATGGTGACGAAGTTACACTCATCAAATCGGAAAAAGGGATTTCTGGTACGGTAAAAGTAGGCGAACATGTTTACAAATTACAACCAAATAAACACTCTGGTCATAACTTCATTGAACTGGATCCAGCAAAACAACCTGCTGAGCATGCACCCGATTATAAGCAATCTAGCAATAGCAACATAGCTTCAATCAGTGAGCAAATTTTAACGGCACAAAATTACCAAACAGCAATGGCTAGCAATGCACAAAGCGATATTAGCTTATTAGTTTTATATACGCCTGCAGCTGCGCAAAAATCGGGGGATATAAATAGCTTAATTGATCTTGCTGTTGTCGAGACCAACCAAGGTTATCAAAACTCAGGCGTTAACGCTGTTGTTAGCGTAGCTCATGTAAGCCAAATTAATTACACTGAAGCTACAAACTCAGGGACTGATTTAAACCGCTTAGCCGCTAAAAATGATGGCTATATGGATGAAGCCCATACATTACGCGATCAATACGGTGCTGATGTAGTCATATTAGTGAATGATGTAAACGGCTACTGTGGTCAGGCAAAAGCCATTGGTGCAAATGCGAATAGCGCTTTTGCTATGGTCGATTATGACTGTGCAACGGGTTATTACTCTTTTGGTCATGAAATTGGACATTTACAAGGCGCTCGTCATAACCCTGAAAACGATCCATCAACATCTCCATATTCATTTGGACATGGCTATCAGCAACCTCAATCGCAATGGCGTTCAGTAATGGCGTATAATTGCACCAATAATTGTACCCGCATTAATTACTGGTCGAACCCAAACAAATCATACAATGGTGATGTAATGGGAACTTTAGCAGAACATGACAATGCAAGAGTATTAAATTTAACAAATCCAACTATTGCAAACTTTAGATCTTCAACCCCCCCGCCAACAAATGATAATGTACTACAAAATAATCAACCGATTACAGTTAGTGGCGCTAGAAATAGCGAACAGTTGTTTACTTTTGCAGTGCCAAATGGGGCGACGCAAGTTACATTCACAACCTCAGGTGGTAGTGGTGATGTTGATCTACATGTAAAATACAACGCAATTGCATCGAGTAATAACTTTGATTGCCGTCCTTATAAAAACGGAAATAGCGAAAGTTGTAGCGATACTCGTACTGGTAATTACTCTATTATGCTCAAAGGTTTTAATGCCTTTAATAATGTAGAACTAGTCGCTAGTTACCAATAAAAAATATAGCTAATGTAAGCAAGCGTCAAGGTATGGCGACTTGCTTATACCAATTTTATTAAAAACATGATCATTAATTTAATGCAATTGGTATTAAACTTAGTTTAAAGCAAATTCACATTTTACAAATGTCACTCACTTCGCTTAATTATAAATCGCCATTACTAACTCAGCTTTATAATCACCCTCTTTACGAATAACAGCATTATCTAAAGTTGTTAATAGCTTTTTCGCACGACAAATATTCAATTTAGCCTTATGATGATCTTAAATTTATGAAAATTTAAACGATATTTTAAGTAGCCTGAACTCTGGTTAAGATATTTACTAATATATTGAATCATAGTGATATTTAAATTTATTTTTCTCTAGCCAGAGATTTTCAGTGAAAACAAGGCAAACTTGCGCGTCAATAGCTGGCCTATTGCAAGTAAATTCAACGCCGATTGCGCGGCATATAGCTGCTCGAGT